>JBATAV010000098.1:0-10132 GCA_049662025.1 Paracoccaceae bacterium
GAAAGCTATGCATCGGTCGAAGGGGGAGAGCTGTGGCTGATCAACGGCTATATCGCACCCTATGCCCAGGCCAAGACCTGGGGCCATGAAGAACGGCGGCGGCGCAAGCTGTTGGTTTCGCGCAAGGAACTGGCGCGGTTGTGGAACGCGGTGGGGCGCGAGGGCATGACCCTGGTGCCGTTGAAGATGTATTTCAACGACCGCGGCATCGTGAAGCTGAAGCTGGGTGTGGCCAAGGGCAAGAAGCTGTCCGACAAGCGCGAAACCTCGGCCAAGCGCGACTGGGACCGGCAGAAATCGCGTTTGTTGAAGCAGGGCACGCAGGGCAACTGAGCCGGAGTTCGGGCAACTGAGCCGAAGATAATTGCACATATCGAACGCAATCGTTGCCGGAATGGGAACAATCTGGCACGATTCCCCTGCCCGGACCGCCCATTGGGTGTGACAATCCGGGTGCGAACCGACCGGAGAACCCGGCGGAACAGGGAAAGGTTGCGTCATGGGTATGGAACTTGTCGTTCAGTTGGTCGCGGGGCTGGTGGGCGGCAACGCCGCGGGCGCCGCGCTGAAGAACCTCAGCCTCGGCACGCTTGGCAACTCGATCGTGGGCCTTCTGGGCGGCGCGGGGGGTGGCTATCTTCTGTCCATGTTCGGCGGCGCCGCTGCGGGCGATGCGGCGGCGGCGGCCTCGGGGATGGACATTGGCAGCATCATCCAGAACGTGCTGAGCGGCGGTGTCGGCGGTGGTGTGCTGATGGCCATTCTGGGCGCCGTGAAGAAGATGATCGCCAAGTGATCTGCCCGTCCTGAAAGAACAGATCGAGCAGACGTGGAAACGAAAGGCCCCGGCAGACAGCGCCGGGGTCTTTTTCGTGGCCGGTCAGGGCGGTCAGTTTCCCGTCCGGGTGCAAGAGGCGACGGTGCCCATGGCGGTGTAAAGATCCAGTTTCGGCGCGCCGCCCGGATCGTCGGGCGGGACATAGGCGTAGCCCGAGGTGATGCGGTATTCCGCCAGCTTGCCGCCCGACACGCCAAAGGCGCCGTCCTGCCATGTCATCATGCCCGAAGACCTGCCGCCCTGCATGGCGTCGGCAAAGGAATAACTGCCGTCCGACAGGCGCAGGGTGCCGAACTCGGCCCCGCCGAAGGTGCAGCCCCAGGTGCCGGTGAACGGGTTGGCGGCCAGCAGCGGGCCGGTTGGCAGGGTGGCCGCCAGAACGGCGACAAGAAGCGGGCGGCGCATGGGTATCGTGTCCGGGTTGGTCGGTCTGCCCATTGCTGTGCCGCAGGAAGGTGGCGGGGAAAGGGCGCGGGCATGGCCGGTGAGGGGCGCGGGGGCTTTGCATCGCGCGCCAAGGGCCGATATAGGTCGGGGAAACGCGAAAGAGGCCCCCGCATGTCGCCATCCCCCGCCCCTGCCGATGATCTCCGGACGCTGGTTTCCACCGGCTGGCTGGCCCAGCATCTGAAAGACCCCGATCTGCGGGTGCTGGATGGCAGCTGGTTCATGCCCGACATGGGCCGCAACGCCCGTGCCGAATATGACGCCGCCCATATCCCCGGCGCGCGGTTCTTCGACATCGACGAGATTTCCGACCAGCGGTCGGAGTTGCCGCACATGGCGCCTCCGGTGGAAAAGTTCATGAGCCGGATGCGGGCGATGGGGGTCGGCGACGGGCATCAGGTGGTGGTCTATGACGCGCTGGGGCTGTTTTCGGCGGCGCGGGTGTGGTGGACCTTCCGGCTGATGGGCAAGCTGGATGTGGCCGTTCTGGACGGCGGTTTTCCCAAATGGCAGGCCGAGGGGCGCGAGGTCGAAGACCTGGCCCCGGTGGTGCGCGACCGGCACATGACGGTTTCCCGTCAGGCCGGGCTGGTCAAGGATGTGACGCAGGTGGCGCATGCCGCCAAGCTGGGGCTGGCCGAGGTGCTGGACGCCCGTGGCCCCGGCCGCTTTGCCGGGACCGAGCCGGAGCCGCGCCCCGGTTTGCGCGGCGGCCATATTCCCGGTTCGCGCAGCATTCCCTTTGCGACGTTGCTGAATGGCGATGGCACGATGAAAGACCCCGCCGGATTGCGCGCGGTGATGACGGCTGCGGGGGTGGACCTGACCAAGCCCGCGATCACCACCTGCGGCTCGGGCGTGACGGCGGCGGTCCTCAGCCTTGCGCTGGAGCGGATCGGCCACCGCAACCATGCGCTCTATGACGGCAGCTGGTCGGAATGGGGCTTTTATGACGATCTGCCGGTGGCAACCGGCCCGCTGTGAGGACATGAGATGTTAGAGACCCTGAACCCGCAGCCGCAGGACAAGATCCTGGCGCTGATTGCGGCCTACCGCGACGACCCGCGGGCGGACAAGATCGACCTCGGCGTGGGCGTCTACAAGGACGCCACCGGGCTGACGCCGGTGATGCGCGCGGTGAAGGCGGCGGAGAAGAAGCTGTGGGAGGTGGAGAAGACCAAGACCTATACCGGCCTGGCCGGAGAGCCTGCCTATAATGCGGCAATGGTGGGGATGATCCTGGGCGACGGCTTTGCCGACAGGGCGGCGTCGGTCGCCACGCCGGGCGGGACGGGGGCGATCCGGCAGGCGCTGGAACTGATCCGGATGGCGAACCCCAAGGCGACGGTCTGGATGAGCAATCCGACCTGGCCCAACCATCCGTCGATCGTGAAATATCTGGGGATGCCGTCGGCGGAGTATCGTTATTTCGATGCCGAAACGCGGGGCGTCGATTTCGCCGGGCTGATGGCGGACCTTGCGGGCGTGGCCAAGGGCGACGCGGTGCTGCTGCATGGCTGTTGCCACAACCCCACCGGGGCCAATCTGGATGCCGGGCAGTGGGATCAGGTGATCGCGCTTTTGGCGGCCAAGGGGGCGGTTCCGTTCGTCGATCTGGCCTATCAGGGCTTTGGCGACGGGCTGGAAGCGGATGCAGCGGCGACGCGCAAGATTGCGGCGGCTTTCCCCGAGGTGCTGATTGCGGCCAGTTGTTCGAAGAACTTCGGCATCTACCGCGAGCGCACCGGCATTCTGATCGCGCTGGCCTCGGCGGACCGCAAGGCGGTGATGCAGGGCAACCTGAACTTCCTGAACCGGCAGAATTATTCCTTCCCGCCCGATCACGGCGCGCGGCTGGTGACGATGATCCTGGAGGATGCCGTCTTGCGCGCCGACTGGAAAGCCGAGCTGGAGGAGGTGCGGCAGAACATGCTGGGCTTGCGCCAACAGCTGGCGGATGCGTTGCGCCGCGCCAGCAATTCCGACCGGTTCGATTTCGTGGCCAGCCATCGCGGCATGTTCAGCCGGCTGGGGCTGACCGAGGCGCAAGTGGAGACGCTGCGGGCAAAGCACGGCATCTACATGGTCGGCGACAGCCGCATCAACATTGCCGGACTGAACGCGAAAACCGTGCCGGTGCTGGCGGCGGCGATTGCGTCGGTCCTGTAAGGTTTCCAAACCAAAGCGGCCCGCGGGAGGAACCCTGCGGGCCGTTTGGATGGGGCACGCGCCCTAGCTGTGATAGGCGCTTTCGCCATGCGAGATCAGGTCAAGGCCCTGACGCTCGCTGTCGTTGTCGACACGCAGGCCGATGGTCATGTCGATCAGCTTGTAAAGGACATAGGCGACCACCCCGCTCCAGATCACGGTGATCGCCACCGCCTGCACCTGAATCCAGGTCTGCGCCACGACGGAATAGCCGTCGCCCTTCACCCCGCCCAAGCTGGCGGCCGAGAAGATGCCGGTGCCGATGGCGCCGATGATGCCGCCGACGCCGTGGACGCCGAAGACATCCAGACTGTCGTCATAGCCGAAGCGGTTCTTCACCACGGTCACGAAGAAGTAGCAGACTGCCGAGGCAATCACCCCCAGCGCGATGGCGCCCATCGGGCCGACGGTGCCGCAGGCCGGGGTGATGGCGACCAGACCGGCGACGATGCCGGAAGCCGCGCCCAGCATCGACGCCTTGCCGCGCTGCATGCCCTCGATCGCCGACCAGGCCAGCGCCGCTGCCGCGGTAGCGACGAAGGTGTTGAACATCGCCAAAGTGGTGCCGCCGTTGGCTTCCAGGTTGGAGCCGGCGTTGAAGCCGAACCAGCCCACCCACAGCATCGAGGCGCCGATCATCGTCATCACCATCGAATGCGGCGCCATGTTCTCGCGGCCGAAACCGACCCGCTTGCCGATCACCAGACAGCCGACCAGGGCGGCAACACCGGCGTTGATATGCACCACGGTGCCGCCGGCAAAGTCGATGGCGCCCATGACGTAGATCAGGCCCGAGACGTCCCAGACCATATGGGCGATGGGAAAATAGGAAAACGTCACCCACAGGGCAGAGAACACCAGCACGGCCCTGAACTTCACCCGCTCGGCGAAGGCGCCGATGATCAGGGCGGGGGTGATGGCGGCAAAGGTCATCTGGAAGGCGATGAAGACATATTCCGGGATCACATAGCCGGGCGAGAAGGTGGGGGCCGTGCTGTCGGCGGTAACGCCCGTCAGGAACAGTTTGCCAAGGCCGCCCCAATAGGGCGAGGTGCCGCCGCCGAAGGTGACGGAATAGCCGTAGACCACCCAGAGGATCATCACCATGCAGGCGACCATCGTGGTCTGCATCAGGATCGACAGCATGTTCTTGGCGCGCACCAGACCGCCGTAGAACAGCGCCAGACCCGGCAGCGTCATGAACAGCACCAGGATGGTGGCGGTCATCATCCAGGCGGTGTCGCCCTTGTCCACCACCGGACCTGCTGCCGCAGCGCCCTGCTGCGCCCAGGCGGGCAAAGCGGCCAGCAACGCGGGCAGCGCTGCAAGGCCAAAGAGTGTTGATTTCCTGATCATTTTCCTGATTTTCCCTTGTCCCCGGCGCTAAAGCGCGTCGTCATCGGTTTCGCCGGTGCGCACCCGCACGGCGTGTTGCACGTCGAGGACGAAGATCTTTCCGTCGCCGATCTTGTCGGTTTTCGCGGTGGTGCGGATGGTCGAGACGACCTGATCCGCAAGGCTGTCGGTGACCACGATCTCCAGCCGGACCTTGGGCACGAAGTTCACCGCATATTCGGCGCCGCGATAGATTTCGGTGTGGCCGGATTGGGTGCCAAAGCCCTTGATCTCGGTCACCATCATGCCGCGCACGCCGATCGTGGTCAGCGCTTCGCGGACCTCGTCCAGCTTGAACGGCTTGATTGCTGCTATGATGAGTTTCACGTCATTCCCCTTCTGGCGGTTGGGGCCCGGGGGGCGGGCCCTGGCGCCAAGCAGGCGGGACTTCGCAGTTGCAGCACAAGAAATCGGCGGCGGATCGGCGCCGAAGTCGGGGCGATATTGCACATTTTTTGCACTATCGCGACGTGATGCCCAAATCTTGTGCGCAAGTCGCATGCGAATCAGGGCTGGCCCGCCTTCGCATCGCGGCAAAAGCAGGCTATCTTCGCGGCCAATCAGATCACGCGGAACAGGCGGACGGGCAGGCAATGGCGAGTGGTGGCAGGGGCAAGAGGCCCCTTGTGGCGGACAGACGGTATGGCGCGGCGCAGAAGGCCGCGCCCCGCAAGGCGGCGCCGGCGAAAAAGCCGCGCAAGGCCCGTGCGCCGCGCAAAAGGCATGGGTTCGTGGTCGGAACGGTGCTGTTCTTCTGGCGGATGATCTGGGCGGTCTTGTGGCGGGTGACCGCGGTGGGCGCGCTGCTGTTTGCGGCGGTGGTGTTCTACTTCTACGCCCAGCTGCCGCCGTTGACCAATCTTCTGGACGGTCGCGCACGCGGCTCGGTGACCATGCTGGACCGCAATGGTCAGGTTTTTGCCTGGCGCGGCGAAACCTTTGGCGGCCAGATCACTGCCGAAACCGTCAGCCCCTATCTGCACAACGCCGTGGTGGCGACCGAGGACAAGCGGTTCTACTGGCATCTCGGCATCTCGCCGCGCGGCATCGCCAGTGCCATTCGCATCAACCTCTCCGAAGGGCGTGGCGCGTTCGAAGGCAACGGCGGGTCCACCATCACCCAGCAGGTGGCCAAGCTGATCTGCCTTGGCGTGGCCTATGATCCGGGCAAGTGGAAATCCGAGGCCGACTACGAGAGGGACTGCCGGGGCGGCGGCATGTGGCGCAAGCTGAAGGAAGTGCCCTACGCGATGGCGATGGAGTTGAAGTATTCCAAGGAAGACATCCTGACGATCTACTTCAACCGCGCCTATCTGGGCGCCGGGGCGCGCGGCTTCGAGGCGGCGGCGCAGCGCTATTTCGGCAAGTCGGCGGCCAATGTATCGCCCTCGGAGGCGGCCATGCTGGCGGGCCTGCTGAAGGCGCCCTCGACCTATGCGCCCACCGGCAACATGGACCGCGCGCGCGATCGGGCGGCGGTGGTGATTGGGCTGATGGAGGAGCAGGGCTATCTGACCAAGGCCGAGGCCGACGAGGCGCGGGCCCATCCGGCAGAGCTGAGCCAGGCCGCCAAGCAGAAATCCGGCGGCTTCTTTGCCGATTGGGTGATGGAGACGACGCCCGACTATCTGGCCCGCGACACCACTGAAGACGTGATCATCGAGACCACGCTGGACCAGAAGATGCAGGCGCAGGCCGAAGAGGCGCTGAAATGGGTGTTCGACAACAAGGTCAAGGAAGGCTCGAAGGTGCAGGCCGCCATTGTGGTGATGAGTGCCGATGGCGCCGTGCGGGCCATGGTCGGCGGGCGCGACCTGCCGCAGGCGGGCGATTTCAACCGCGCGACACAGGCGCTGCGGCAGACCGGATCCAGCTTCAAGCCGTTCATCTATGCCGCGGCGATGGATCTGGGCTATTCACCGCTCGACTATGTCGACGACAGCCCGCTGACGATCAACGTGCCGGGATCCGGGCCCTACAGCCCGAAGAATTATGACGGCAAGTTCAAGGGGTTGATCACCCTGACCCAGGCCCTGGCGGAAAGCCGCAACATCCCGGCGGTGAAGATTTCCGAACTGATCGGCCGCGATCTGGTGAAGAAGGTGGCGACCGATTTCGGCGTGGCGCAGAACCTGGCCGATGGCCCGGCGCTGGCGCTGGGGGCCAGCGAGTCGACCCTGATCGACATGACCGGCGCCTATGCCGGCATCCTGAACGGTGGCTCGTCGGTCACGCCTTACGGGCTGGTGGCGCTGAAGCTGAAAGGCGAGGCCGATCCGCTGTTCGGCCAGGGCGGCGGCATCGGCGAGCGGGTGATTTCGGAAACCGCGGCGCATGCACTGATCTACATGATGATGCAGGTGGTCGAGCATGGCACCGGCACAAGGGCGCGGCTGGACGGGCGCGAAGTGGCGGGCAAGACCGGCACCACCAATTCGGCGGTGGATGCCTGGTTCGTCGGCTTCACCGCGGATTATGTGGTGGGGGTCTGGATGGGCCATGACAAGCCGACACCGATGACCGGGGTGACCGGCGGCGGGCTGCCGGCCGAAATCTGGCACGAGGTGATGGTGCGGATCAACGAGGGGGTTGCGCCAAAGCCGCTGCCGAAGGAAGTGCCGCCCAGCAAATTCTCGCCCGCGCCATCGGATTATGTGCCGCCCTCAGGCGCCATTGCACCCGAGGATGTGCCCTATTTCGACGGCTCGAACCCGAACAGGCCGGGGATGACCGAGGATGACCTGGCCGAACAGATCCTGAAGGATGTGCTGGGGCAGAACGGCGGGAACTGACGCGAGGCGGGCCGGACAAATCCTTGGGCTAGGATTTTGCCAAGTTTCATTCTCGGGAAACCTGCGGCGCGTGCTCAGCTGTTCTTCAGATCCTCGATCAGCGCGTCGATGTTGCCCTTGCGCTTGTCCAGCATGGCGCCGATCTCGGTGCGCTCGCTGGCCAGCATGTTCACGCCTTCGATGATGATGTTGAAAAACAGGCTCTTGCCCGCCTTGTCGCTGACGTGCCAGCGCACCTCGAACGGGCTTTCGCCCTTCAGGTAGGCGGTCGAGATCACTTCATAATAGCTTTTCAGCGGGCGGGCGTCGTTCACCACGATCTTGCCGCCGATGAATTCGCGGAAGCGGCGGCCGTATTTGCGGCTGATGTAGATCTGGAACGCCTTGGTGAAGGACTTCATCTGCCCGTCCGGCACTGACCGCGCCGCTACGCCCAGCGCCGAGCGGGCGATGGTGGGGACATCGGCATAGCGCACGAACAGCTTTTCGAAATCGGGGAACATCTGCGCTTCGGATTTGCCCGAGCTGATGATCCGGTTGATGTCGGCCACGGCCTTGTCGATCAGGTCCTTGGCCTGACCTACCGTCAGCGCAGCGGCCGGCAGCGCGGTCAGCGCGGCCATGGCGCCCAGGCCCAAGCCAAAGCGGCGGCGCGAGAGGGGTGCATCACTGAGCATAGGGATCCTCGTAGGGGTCGATGAAGACGTCGCCGTCGCCCGCGTTGTCACCGCTGGTCTGACCCAGTTCGAACCGGCGATTCTGCAGATAGAGCAGGCGTGCCTGCGCATAGCTGTCGGCACTATCATACAGGATGCTGTCGACGGTGCTGGAATAGCGTTTGCGATCACCAAGTTTTGACAAGATGCTGATCACCAGAATGGCGGTGGCATCCTTGCCCTTGGCCACCTGCCCCACCGGGTTCAGCGCCAGGTCGACCAGACTGCCCACGGCGTCGCGGCGGGTCGAGGGGCCGAAGAAGGGCCGTTCGACATAGGGTCCTTCGGCAAAGCCCCAGACATGCAGGGTTTCGCCGAAATCGGTCTTGGCGCGTGGAATTCCGGCATCGGTCGCCACGTCCAGCAGACCGCCGAAGCCGAACACCACGTTCACCGCCATCCGGGCAAAATTGCTGCCCGCCTCCGGCACATTGCCTTGCAGGATGTCGTTGGCGATGGCGCCCGGCAGGTCCAGCGTATCGGCGACGTTCGACACGCCTTGCCGCACCGGTTCGGGAACCAGGGCGCCGTAAACCTCGGATCCCGGACGCACCAGCGCGCGGTCGAGGCCCTTGTTCAACCCATGCACGAAGCGGTTGGTCCGCTCATGCGGGTCGTTGATGCCGGAAACCGGCGGCGCGGTCCCGCAGGCCGCAAGCAGGGCAAGCAAAACCACCGGAGCCACGGAAATTCGCAAGGGAGCCGCAAAAAGGAATGGAATATTCACGGCCATCTACCTAACGTCCACGCGAATCTGGTCCCGGTCCGGGTTTGCCTGCGGTCTTGCGGGCACTATTGGAAAACCCTTAAGGGCAGGGCTGGTACAAGACAACCGCCAAACGCTGGCGCAGCCGTCAGGACGGCAGGATACAGCCGGATTTTCGGCAGGGACGCAGGAACAGAATGGCAGATCGCGAAACTGACGCAGGACGCCGCGAACTGGTCGCGGTACGCAAGCGGTCCCGGGCCGCACTGGCGGCGGCCTTCGTGTTTTCGGTTTTCGTCAATATCCTGATGCTGACCTCGCCCTTGTACATGCTGCAGGTCTATGATCGGGTTCTGATCTCGCGGTCAGAGGCGACGCTGCTGGCGCTGTCGGTGCTGGTGGCGTTTCTGTTCCTGACCATGGGACTGCTTGACCACGCCCGCAACCGGGTGATGGGCCGGATCGGCGCCCGGCTGCAGGCCGACATGGAAGAGCGCGTGCTGTCCGCCGCCTTCCGCCGCCTCAGCGTGGCACCGCAGGACGGCGCCGCCCATACCGCGCAGCGCGATCTGGATACGGTGTCGAAGGTCTGGACCTCGCCCGCGCTGATGGCGATGTTCGACCTGCCCTGGACACCGGTCTTCGGTGGCGCATTGTTCATCTTTCATCCCTGGCTTGGGATGACCGCGATTGCCGGGATGGCCACGTTGATCCTGGTGACGATGGTCAACCAGCGCTTTACCGAAACCACCCTGAACGAGGCCGCCTTGTCGGGCATGAAGGCCGACCGGCAGGCCGAGAACCTGAAGGCGGAATCCGAACTGGTCCGCGCCCTTGGCATGACGCGGGCGGCCTTTGCGCGCTGGCAGCAGCTGCGCGGCCGGGCGCAGGTGCAGGGGCTTTCCGCTGCCGATACCGCCGGGGCCTTTGCGGTGCTGACCAAGACCTTCCGGATGTTCCTGCAATCGGCCATCCTGGGGATCGGCGCCTGGCTTGTGCTGCGCGGAGAGCTTTCTGCGGGGGCAATGAT
>JBATAV010000099.1:0-2608 GCA_049662025.1 Paracoccaceae bacterium
AGCGCGGCGGCAAGGGTTTCGGGCAACAGCGGCTTGGCCAGATGGCCATCCAGCCCGGCCCGGTGGATGGCGGCGATCTGGTCCTCCATCACATCCGCCGTCATCGCCACAATGGGCACTGCGGCCACCCGACCCCCCATCATCCGGGCGCGGGCCGCGGTCTGGAACCCGTCAAGGCCGGGCATGTTCATGTCAAGCAGCACCAGATCGACCTCTTCCGAGGCCAGAATGGACAGCGCCGCCGCCCCGTCCGCCGCTTCGATCACGCGGGCCCGCATGGCGCGCAGGTAGCTGGCGGCCACCAGACGGTTGGTGGCGATATCGTCGACCACCAGGATCGACCTGCACGAGAAATCGGGCAGGCTGTCGGGTGCGGTCACCGGCGCCAGCGCGGTTTCATAGCCGACCGTCAGCCGGAAGAAGGCGCCGCTGTCCGATGGCATCAGTTGCAGGTCGCCGCCCATTCGCCGGGCAAGGTTGCGCGCGATGGCAAGGCCGAGCCCGCTGCCGGGTGCAGCGTCCCGACCCTTGTGAAAGGCCTGAAAGATCGCCTCGCGTTCCCCCTCGGGCACGCCGGGGCCGGTGTCGTGGACGCCGAAGACCAGCATGCCGCCAGATCCGTCGGGCAGGGGTTCGGACCGGCAGATCACGCGGATCGACCCTTCTGGGGCATGACGGATGGCGTTCGACAGAAGGTTGCCCAGACACTGCCGCAGCCGCTGGCTGTCGATGCGGACATGGCGGGGGCAGAGACCGTCGGTGTCGATGTGCAGCAGGATGCCCAGCCGTGTTGCCCTTTCGTGATAAGTTACCAGAAAGGTCTTCATTTCCTCGGCAAGGGCCAAGATGCGCGGGCGCAGCTGCAGCCGACCATGGCTGATCGCGTTCATGTCGGTCACGTCGTCCAGGATCACGGCAAGCACGCGGGTGGAATCGACCAGCGTGCGCAGCCTTTCGACCGACTCGCCGGTGTCATCGCGCGCGGTCGCGGCGAAAAGCTCGGCCTGCGCCATGCCGACGACGGCATTCAGCGGCGTGCGCAATTCGTGGCTCATCTGCGCCAGGAAAACGGTCTTGGCCTCATGCGCGGCGCGGGCGCTGGCCTCTTCGTCCGCCATCGAGCGATGCAGCCGGTGGTTCGACAGCATCGCGGTCAGCGCATAGGCCAACGCTGCAAAGCAGCAGACGGTGGACAGGGCCAACCCGATCATGTCGGCGCGCGCGATCCAGTAGGTCGTGTTGGCCAGCAGCGCCGAGGCAGCAACCCCGAACAGGCCACCGATGCCCGATGGCAGGTGGATCGACCGGACCGTGGCAAGATGCATCAGCGTCGTCATGGTCATGCCCACGGCATAGGCCTTGGAATAGGGGTTTTCCCCTTGCCAGACCAGACCGGCGGCGGCGATGTACAGCGCCTCGATCAGCACCGATTGCGCGATCAGGGCGCGGTAGGCAAAGGCCGACCGCATCGCCCGGTAGGTCGTCAGAAGCCGGGCCCCGGCGAGTTCGGTCGCCAGATGGCACAGCCACAGCGCCAGGATGGCGAGTGGATTGACGAAGACCGCCGACATGGCAAAGGCCAGCGCGGTCAGGATGACACGCTCGGGCAGTTCGCGCCCAAGGATCTGGCGCTGGCGTTCCAACTCGTCGGCCAGGGCTTCGCGGGAGTGATGGGTCATTGTCGGTTCCGGGACGTGAAGGATCGGAGGGGCGGGGCGGGATCGGGCCATCAGTCAGGGTGCGGCGGCGGTCGGCACAGAAATCGGGATATCCTGGCGCAGGGTGCCGTCGGCGGCAAAGATCAGGATATGGCTGTTGGTGGTGACGACGGCGATCCAGCCCTGGCCAAAGGTCACGGCGGCGGCAGTGGTGCCTTCAGGCAGTTGCAGGCTGTCGGGAAGCGTCGGCGTGGCGCGAAAGGGTTGCGGCATCCGGGTGACAAGCAGCCAAACCACGGTTATGACACCGCCGATCATGGTCAGCGTCAGCACGATGACCAGCGCTTTCAGAAACCTCAGCGAAGGCGGCAGCCCTTCGGCATCCGGAGTGTCGGCCATGCAGGACCCTTTCGATGATGATGCCACCGGGCAAGCCCAGATTGGCGGAATGTTGCGCGTCACCCTGCCGGACGACGCCCCCTTGCGCCTTGATAAGGCGCTTGCCGCTGCGGTGCCAGAGGAAGCGGCGCTGTCACGCTCTCGGCTGATGCGGATGATCGCGGAGGGCGATGTCAGCCGGGGGGGCGTGGCGGTGACCGACCCAAAGGCCCGCGCCTTGCCCGGCGAGGTCTGGCAGATACGGCTTGCCCCCGTGGTCGAGGCGGATGTGCGGCCGGAGGCCATTGCGCTGTCGGTGATCTATGAGGACGGCGACCTGATCGTGATCGACAAGCCTGCCGGCATGGTGGTCCATCCCGCGCCCGGCAGCCCCGCAGGCACGCTGGTGAACGCGCTGTTGCATCATTGCGGCGATACCCTGTCGGGGATTGGCGGCGAAAAGCGTCCGGGCATCGTGCACCGGATCGACAAGGACACCACCGGCCTGCTGGTGGCGGCCAAATCGGACCGGGCGCATCACGGTCTGGCGGCGCAGTTCGAGGCGCATAGCG
>JBATAV010000100.1:0-1994 GCA_049662025.1 Paracoccaceae bacterium
TGGCCGCCGGGGCGGATGGCTTTCTCGACAAGCCGATCGCCGGGCTGGCGGCCTTTCAATCGGCTCTGCTGGCGTTTCTGCCGGGCCGGTCGCCCGATGAACGGGTGACTGAGGGTGAGGTTGCAGCCGATCCGCTGGCGCTGCACGACGATCTGGCCCAGGCGGCCGAAGCGGTGAAGGCCGGGCCAGGCCCGGAAGAGCGCCGCTATCTGGCGGGCTTTCTGGCCGGGCTTGCGCGCCAGACCCGCGATGAGGCGCTGAAGGATGCCTCAATGGCGCTGAGCGATCCGGTCGCCGATCCGATCACCGGCCTGCAACGCCTGGCGCAGCTGTTGGGAGAGCGGCTGTTAGACTCCGCCCCGTTCCGACCGGCCGTTCGATGATCCGGCGGTGAAGTCCTCTGCGGTTGTCCATTCCCGAACGGGGCAGGCTGCAATCACCAGACTGCAGCCGAAGACCCCGAAGGATGAACGCCCCGCATCTTGGCGCCCGGCTGACCAACCAACGCCGGGGGCAGATTGCCGCCCGCGCCCTGTCGCGTCAGAGCGCGGTGAGGGGGCGGGCTTTGCGTTTGGGGATAGTCAACCCTTCCGCGCCGCAGAGACGCCTAACGGCCAATGGATAGCCGCGCCGACAGACCGAACAGGGCCTTCAGATGCGAAGGCTGCGTCGCGCTTCATGGCGTGCGCTGCCACTTTCTTGCAGCCAACTCGTGCATCCCCGCCAGATCCAATATCTGCACGGCTGACAGCTTCTTCCGCCTGAAGTTCCCGTCGTCCAGTGCCTTTGGCCGCCCGGCCTCGGACACCGCCATCCCGGAATATTTCGCCGTTCTGACGTAGAACGGGCCTTCCGACACCGCGTGCTTAAGGCAAAGGTCAGCGCATTTCGTGCCAGCCTCACCTCGCCGGGGAAACGATCCCCGGATCGTTTCATGATCCTTCTCGACCTGCAGAATGCCAATGGTCTGCCGTTCGGTTCGAATTGTTCGCTTCATCGTCCGTCCTCTCAATAGGTCGGACTCTCGTCGCAGATGGTGGAAAAATCCCGTGGCATGTCATGCTCCGCAGCGCTGCGATGTCCCCTCGCAGGGTTTGCAAGGCAAACCACTGCCGGGCAACGGATGGGGAAGAAGCCAACGGGATGGCGCTTGAAGCGCTGTCGCCCGGGTTTGCCCCCCGCGACGTCAGGCCGACGAGAGATGCCATGTCGCTGCAGGCAGGGGTGCAGCGCAGAGCGCGTCGGCTTCCCGGCGAATGGTCCATTCATCGGCCCGCCAACGGATACGGGATCGTCGATTGCGCGGCGTAGCGGCAGTCGTCCAACACAAGCAGCGCCTGCCGCCAGAGGGCGACGATCATCGCCGCTTCGCTCCCCGTGGTACCGTGGAACGTGGGTCCTTCGGGCTAGGCTCCAGCCTCATTGATCGTCAAAGCCAGAACAGGACGGTTGCGGCGAGGGCGACGGCAGAGAGGAAGACCTTGGGGCATCTGTCGGATCGGGTGGCAACCCTGCGCCAGTGCTTCAGCCGCCCGAACATGATCTCGATCTGTCACCTGGCAGCGCATGTTTACATGCGTGAGAAGGCTGTATCGGCGCTTGTCGTATTTCACGGGCTTGCTACGCGACTTCCTGCCTGGGATGCATGGCTTTATCCCTTTGTCTTTCAATGTTCTCTGAACCAGTCGGCGTCGTAGCCGCGGTCCGTTGCCCGGCAGTTGATTGCAAGGCAATCAACGAGAAGGGGGCATCACCGTCTTGGGTGTAGCGGCCTCGGCGGCCAGACCCTGCATCATTCGCGCAAGGACGCCCCTGTCCCCCCATCGCTTCCATCGGTTGTAGAGAGTCTTTGCCGGACCATATTCTCCGGGAGCATCGCACCAGCGCAAGCCATTGCGATTTATGAAGATAATCCCGCTCAGGACGCGCAAGTCATCGACCCGAGGCTTGCCATGGCTCTTGGGAAAGAACGGCCGAAGCCGCGCAATTTGTTC
>JBATAV010000101.1:0-8816 GCA_049662025.1 Paracoccaceae bacterium
CCGCCGCGCCAGACCAGGTAACCGGCACCGATAACCCCGGCTGCCCCAAGGATCGCCACCGCAAGCCGCCCGTTGGCACCCAAGCTGGTCCTAGTCGCCATTCCGCAATCCCCTTCAGCCGACATCGCCCCTCAGCCGGCTTTTCATTGCAAGGGAACCCCGATATTACCGCCCTTGGCAACAGTTTTCAGGGGTTTTCATGTCGCCTGCCTCGATCTGCGTCTTCTGCGGCGCGCGGCCCGGACACAACCCGGCCCATGCAGCCACCGCCCGCGCCTTTGGTCAGGCCATCGCCGCCAAGGGCTGGCGGCTGGTCTATGGCGCCGGCGATGTCGGCATCATGGGAGAGGTCGCCCGCGCCGCACAGTCCGCAAGGGCGCCAACGCTGGGCGTGATCCCGGTTCACCTTCTGGGCGCCGAAAAGGCCAGGAGCGACCTGACCACCTTCGTCGTCACCGAGACCATGCACGAACGCAAGACGGTGATGTTCATGAATTCCGCCGCCATCGCCGTGCTGCCCGGTGGCGCAGGGTCGCTGGACGAGTTCTTCGAGGTGCTGACCTGGGCGCAGATCGGGCTGCATCGCAAGCCGATCGTGCTGCTGAACTCTCAGGGATTCTGGACGCCGCTGCTGGTGCTGCTGGATCACATCATTGCCGAAGGCTTTGCCGATGCCTCGCTGAAAACCCTTTTCACCGTCGTCGAAGACGTGCCCGGCCTGATCGCATCGCTGGCGGCCGCGCTGGATTAGGGCGCCTCGCCCGGAAGGGCCACGCGATCGACCTGCAGTCCCTCGGCGCGCAACATCTGAACCATCCCGGTCGGGCCCGCCAGGTGCCCCGCGCCCACCGCAATCACCGCGCCGCCGTCGCGGATCAGCGGCAGAGCCGTTTCGACGAAGATGATGTTGCGCTCGACCAGCAGATAACCCTCGGCACGGGCGGTTATCCGTGCCGCCTCGGCCGAGCCATGCAGATCGGCCAGCCAGTTCTCGGACCACAGGTCCAGCTCGGCCATGCGCCCCTCGCGGTAAAGCCGGAACGACAGCGCACGGCCCTTGCGACCCCCCACCTCCGGCCCAAGATAACTTGCGTACAGCACGATCACCGCCTGCGCCTCGGCTGCCCGCGCCGGATCGTTCAGCTGCCGCCCGAAGTCCGGCCATTGCTGCAATCCGGTCACCTCGGCCCCCGCCAGATAGCCAAGCTGGGCGATATAGCCATCCTGCCCCGGCAACACGCCCGCCAGATAGTCGCCGCAGGGGTCCGACAACAAAAGCGAGGCCAGCCCCGCCGCGGTCAACTGGTCGATAAAGCCGGTGCCCCAGCCGATCGCCTCCAGCCGCACCCGCACCCAGCCCATGATCTGCGGCGGCACAAAGCTCCAGTCCGCCCAGCCTTCGCTGCGCCACATCCAGCCGGTTGCGGCATTGGCCTTGGCCTCGGCGCGGTCGGCCGGGATCGGGTCGAATTCCAGCGCCACGACCCTGGCATCCGCGATGATCGCACGGAACTGCGGCGGCAGGTCCAGAATCAGCGGGTCGGGCGAATGGAAGGTGCCCCAGAGATGCGAGACCCTGCCCTCGGGCGTGGTGATCTTCCACAACCGCCCGCGCGCGTTAACCACCTTTTCCGCCGCCGCCGTGATCCGGCTGGCAACATCGGGCGCCATCGCGGCACTGGCCAGATCTTCGGGCGTCACCGCACAGGATGCGGGCGTGAACCAGTCTTGCGCCCCCGCCTGCCCGGCCAGGGCCAGCCCCAACACCAGCCCCAACACCAGCCTCGCCGCCTTGCCGCAGCCGCTGAACCATGCCCGCATCGCCGCCCCTTCCGGTGTCAGACAAAAGGCCCGCAGGTTTCCCTGCAGGCCCGCTTTCCTTGCATCCGGGCGCGGCTACATCCGCGCGGCAACCGCTTCCCAGTTGACCAGCTTTTCCAGGAAATTGGTCAGATAGGCCGGGCGCTTGTTGCGAAAGTCGATGTAGTAGCTGTGCTCCCACACATCGCAGCCCAGAAGCGCGGTCTGGCCGTGGCACAAGGGGTTCACGCCGTTCTCGGTCTTGGTCACCTTCAGGCTGCCATCCTTGTCCTTGACCAGCCAGGCCCAGCCAGAGCCGAACTGACCGGCCCCTGCAGCGGCGAAATCTTCCTTGAACTTGGCGACCGACCCGAAAGCCGCGACCAGCGCCTTTTCCAGCCCGCCCGGCATCTTTTTCTCGCCCGGTCCCATCACCTCCCAGAACAGGGCATGGTTCCAGTGCTGGCTGGCGTTGTTGAAGATGCCGTTCTGCGCCACGGCACCGGCCTGCCAGGTGCCCTTGACGATCGCCTCCACCGACTTGCCTTCCCACTCGGTCCCGGCAATCAGCTTGTTGCCGTTGTCGACCTAGGCCTTGTGGTGCAGGTCGTGGTGGTATTCCAGCGTCTCTTTCGACATGCCAAGGGCTGCCAGCGCGTCATGCGCATAGGGAAGATCGGGAAGGGTAAAGGCCATCGGTCCAACTCCTGTTCGGGGGATTGCGTTCCCTTCGAATAAGGGGGCTGGCGCCGGGAAGGTCAAGCCCGCATGGCGGCCTTCGGCGCCATTGCCCGCCCGGCCCGGCCTACTTCTTCTTTGCCTTCTGGCATTTCCCGCGGGCGTCGTAATGGTCGACATAGCGCCCCAGCGTACCCGTCATCGAGGCGGAAAGATCGGCCTTCATGATGGTCAGCCGGTTGAACTGCTTTACAACCCGGTAGGGTTTGCTGGTCTGATAGTTCCAACTTATGGTGATGCGCTTTGCATTGTCGGTGTCGATCTTGGCGCGCAGGGGCTTGCCGATGAAAAAGTCGATCATCGGGTCGTTCACCATCGCTTCGGCCGCGCCGTCCTCCATGACAACCGACACCACATCGGGCAGCCAGCCGTTGTTCTTGGACAACTGGTCGATCCGGCATTCATAGATCGTGTCCGCCGCCGCCGGCAGCGCCGCAACAATCGGAAGGACGAGAGCCAGAGGAAACGCAAGTCGGCGGAAAGCAGCGATCATTCGTTTCACCCATGCAAGTTGAACCACGGGGACAAGGTTTCCGGCCTGACCGGCCCTGTCAAGCGATCGATGCACCTTTTTTCGTTCAAAGCGAAAGCGGCAGCGCAAGACAGCGCTGGCGTAAGCTGCTGAAAAAGCGCGTCAATGCTGATGTCTCGCGGCCGGCGCGGCTTGACATGCGGTCCCGCGCCAACAATAACTGCGGGACAGTGAATTCTGAATGGTGCCCATATGTCGATCCTGCGTCGCCCCTTTGTCCATGTCCTTGCTTTCGCCTTTTCCGCCCTTGCCGGTTTTCAGGCGCAGGCGGGGACTGGCTATGAATGTGCTATCAATCAGGTCAGTTCCAACGGGTCTTGGTTGCCCGAGGTCGTCGTCGTCGGGTCCAAGGACAGTGACGCCAAGCCGGAGGTCTTCGATCCGGTGATCAAACATTTCGTCGGCCACCCGATCGTCGCCAAGGTCGATACCGAAAACGACAAGCGCGTGACCTATACCTGGGAGGTCAAGGTAAAGTCTGGCAGCAACCAGTTTGCCCGGATGCTTTATCGGCTGACGGTGACGAAAAAGAACCTTGCCGCGCAGATGACGGCGCAGCCGCTTGGCTATGACGGCGTCTTGATTGCGCCCGGCACCTGCAAGAAGGTGACGCTGTGATCAGTCGCGTGCGCCTTGCCGCCCGCCTTTCTCTTGCCGCCTGTCTGGCCCTGATGCCAGTCGGAATGGCGATGGCACAAGAAGCCGGCGGATATGTCTGTACCATGCAGCAGCTTCAACAGAATGAAGGCTGGTTTGCCGAAACCGTGACCGTCCGCTATCCCGTCAACGGGAATGAGGCGATCGTCAAGGACGCGGTCATCGACCGTTTTGCCCAGCAGACGATCTTTGCCAAGGTCGAGACCGAGAATGACATCCGGATCACCTTTGTCTGGACATTGCTCACCAAGGACAAACGGAACGTTCCGGGCCAACGGATCTTCCGGCTGACGATCAGGAAGGCCGATCTGTCCGCCGCCATGGTCACGACGCTACCGATAGAATGGCATGACGGTAATTTCCGTGCCGAAGGCAAGTGCATCAGGCGGAAGTGACCGCGAATTCGTTAAGAATCCCTTAACGCTTACAGCACAAGCCTTTGAAATCATTCAACTGGCCTTGGCGTCCCGAGTCGGGACGCCAAGCCTCAGCCCAGCTCCGACCCCGGCATGGCCGAATGGGTCAAAAGCCCCATCACATAGGCCCCGACCGAGCGGAACGAGACCAGCGTATATCCCGCATCATCGGCCCAGAACGCCGCCGCAACCTGCGCGGCCCGGGTCCGACGCAACTCTCCCGGCGCCATCGCCGCCAGATCGGCAGGACACAGCTTGGCCAGCACCTGCCCGGCCTTCGCACCCTCGATGCGGAACACCGCGCGGGCGTCCGACACATCGGCGGCCAGGTGTTGTTCCGCCCCCAGCGCCTTGGCAATCGCGGCCATGGCGGCGCTGACCCCGGAATAGGGCAGCACCAGCAGGAATTCATCCGGGCTCATCCAGCCGCAACCACGGTCTTTCGCCCATTCCATTTGGCGCTGCGCCGGAACCCCGGTTCCGACCGCCGCCTTGATGGCCTTGTCCAGCCCCTTGGTGCCGGGCTTGGCGCGCAAGCTGATCATGCCCAAAGGCCCGATTTCGCGAACCTTCACAAAGCCGTCATAGCTGGCGCCTGCCAATGCGGAAACCGGTTCAGACATCCTGCTTCTCCCCCTTCGGGTCCAGGAACACCGGGTTCACCACCCGCGCCTGCACCGTGCCGCCACCGACCGCTGTGAACTCCACCACCTCGTCCATCCGTGTAGGTCCGTGCTTCAACAGGCCCATGGCAATGCCCTTCTTCAGCGTGGGCGAAAAATACGTCGAGGTCACCCGCCCCTGCACATTCCGCTGCCCGTTGGGATTCATACCCTCGGCCGGAACATAGGCCCCGTCCGCGATGACGGACCCGTCCAGCGTCTCGAACCCCACCAGTTTCCAGCGGTCCGGGCCGGCGAGGTAGGTGCGCGCCTGACCGCGCTTGCCCAGATAGTCGGTCTTCTTCTTGGAAATCGCCCAGTCCAGCCCCAGATCCTGCGGGATCACCGTGCCGTCGGTTTCATCGCCGATCATGATGAAGCCCTTTTCGGCCCGCATGATGTGCATTGCCTCGGTGCCATAAGGCATCACCCCATGCGCGGCGCCGGCGGCCAGCAGTTTGTCCCACAGGGCGCGGCCATGGCTGGCCGGAACCGCGATTTCATAGGACAACTCGCCCGAGAAGCTGATGCGATGCAAACGCACCGGAAGCCCGCCCAACGTGCCATCGGCAAAACTCATGAAGGGCATCGCCTCTTTCGAGACATCCATGCCCCCCAGAGCCTCAAGCACCTTGCGGGCTTTCGGGCCAGCAACGGCGATCTGGGCGTATTGCTCGGTGACATTGGCGGTGAAGACCTGCCAGTCCCACCATTCGCATTGCAGCCAGTCTTCCATCCAGCCATGGATGCGCTCGGCCCCGCCGGTTGTGGTGTGGCACAGCCAGGTATCCTCGGCCAACCGGATCACCACGCCGTCGTCGGAAAGGAACCCCTGCTCGTTGCACATCAACCCATAGCGGCACTTGCCCACCGGCAAGGACGACATGACGTTGGTGTAAAGCATGTCGAGGAACTTGCCCGCATCCGCCCCCTTGACGATGATCTTGCCAAGGGTCGAGGCATCCAGAAGGCCGACATTTGCCCGCGTGTTCAGGATTTCGCGGTGAACCGCCTGTTCATGCGTTTCCCCCGCGCGGGGGTAGCAATAGGGGCGACGCCACAGGCCCACCGGCTCCATGTAGGCACCCTGGCCTTCGTGCCAGTCGTGCATCGGGCTGCGGCGCAAGGGCTGAAAGATCTCGCCGCGCGATTCGCCGGCCAGCGCGCCGATGGTCACGGGCGTGTAGGGCGGGCGGAAGGTGGTGGTGCCGACGGCAGGAATGTCTTCAGACAACGCATCGGCAAGCACGGCCAATCCATTGATATTACTAAGTTTTCCCTGATCTGTAGCCATTCCCAGCGTGGTATAGCGCTTGGTATGTTCGACCGAATTGTAGCCCTCGCGCGCGGCCAGTTGAACGTCGGAAACCTTCACGTCGTTCTGATAGTCCAGCCACATCTTCATGCGCAGCTTCGGCCCGGCACCCTGCGGCATGATCCAGACCGGCTCCATCGGTCCCTCATCCAGCGCTTCGGCTTTGCCAAGGGGCGTGGTCTTGCCCTTCAGCCCCAGCGCCTTCACCACAGCAACCCCGGCTTCGGCGGCATCGGCCAGCGCCTCGGCCGCGCATAGCGCGCCGTTGCAGGCCCCCGCCACAATGACCATGGCGCTGCCGTCATGCGTGGTCGGCGGGCGCGTGGCGTCGGGGCGGAACATGTGGCGCTTGCGGTCCCAGTCCAGCTTGCCGCCGCAATGGCTCCACAGATGAACGATCGGCGACCAGCCGCCCGACATGGCGACGGCGTCGCAGCCAATATCCTCAAGCACAGCACCTTCGCCCGCCTGCAGACCGATCGAGACGCCGGTGACGCGCTTGCCGCCCTTGACCTTGACGATGGCGCGGCCTGCCTCGATGCGGATGCCCAGGGCGCGCGCCTTTGCGGGCAAGGCTCCCGTCACTTCGGCGCGGGCGTCGATGATCGCCGGCACCTCCAGCCCCGCCTCTTTCAAGGCAATCGCAGTGCGATAGGCGTCGTCGTTGTTGGTTACCACCACGGTGCGGTCGCCGGGCGACACAGCCCAGTTCACCGCATAATCGCGCACCGCCGAGGCCAGCATGACCCCCGGAATATCGTTGCCGGCGAAGGACAGCGGCCGCTCGATCGCGCCGGTCGCGGTCAGGATCCTGCCTGCCCTGATCCGCCACAGCCGCTTTTTCGGCCGCCCGTCGCCGGGGGTATGGTCGGCAACCCGCTCTTCGGCCAGCAAATAGCCGTGGTCATAGACCCCGGCCGCCATGCAGCGCGACCTTAGCGTGACATTTCCCATCTTTCCAAGGGCTTCCAGCGTATCGTTGATCCAGTCATCCGCCGGGGCGCCGTCGATCACGTCGCCATCGACCGGCGCGCGCCCACCCCAATGCGGGCACTGCTCCAGCACGATCACGCGCGCACCGGCAGCGCCTGCGATCAGCGCCGACTGCAGGCCTGCGATGCCGCCGCCCACCACCAGAAGGTCGCAGAAGGCATAGGCGTGCTCATAGCGGTCGGCATCGGGCTCTTTCGGTGCCTTGCCGAGGCCTGCCGACTGCCGGATGATCGGCTCGAACACATGTTTCCAGAACGGGCGCGGAAACATGAAGGTCTTGTAATAGAACCCGCCCGGCAGGAATCGCGCAAAGGCGTTGTTCACCACGCCCACATCGAATTCCAGGCTGGGCCAGTGGTTCTGGCTGGTCGCCGTCAGCCCGTCGAAAACCTCGGTCGTGGTGGTGCGCTGGTTCGGCTCGAACCGCCCGGCAACCCCCATGTTGACCAGCGCGTTCGGCTCTTCGGCACCACTGGCGACGATGCCGCGCGGGCGATGGTACTTGAAGCTGCGGCCGACCAGCATCTGGTCATTGGCCAGCAGGGCGGCGGCCAGCGTATCGCCCTTGAAGCCGCGCAACCGCTTGCCGTTGAACGAGAAATCCACCCCGGTCGAGCGGTCGATCAGCCGCCCGCCGCGGGAAAGCCGCGTGCTCATTTGAAACCCTTCCAGTCGGGGCGCCTGGCCCTGATCTTCTCGATGATGTCGGCGGGCGGCTCGGAAACCTGCGCCGGATAGGTGCCGAACACCTCCAGCGTGGCGGTGTCGCGCGCGGCGAGGAACCACTTGCCGCAGCCGTAAGCATGGCGCCAGCGTTCGAAATGCACGCCTTTTGGGTTCTTGCGGGCGAACATGTAGGCCTCGAATTCCGCATCCGAGGACTCCGGGCCAAACCGCTTCAGATGCGCCTCATATCCGGGGGCGAGTTCGGTCTCATCGGCCATTACGCCGCAGCAGGGGCACTCAAGGATTAGCATTTTGTGTCAGTTATCCTATGATTGCTATCGAAGCTGAGAAGATTATGGCCATCGCAAATCGTGAGATTGCTCGATAGCCGATGATAATCACGTCTCTGTTTTCGATGCTTCGTTGTTTAATCCAGAGTTCGAACTGCAATTCACCCAAAGCAATGTACATTAGGAATACGCCCGAAAGCGAAATGTAGTACGAAGGTACATCGGCAACCCTCGGCATTATCGAGTAGCCGATTGCCCCGAGTGCCAACGCAAGCTCCCCGAAAATGAAGCTCCTACCAAAGCGAGGAGAACTTCCTGAGAAGGCCCAAGCTTCCTTAACTGCATCCAGCAGGCTCGTGTATGTCGGTTCACTTTCCATCAATGCGCCACCCCGGCGGCCACAGACTCATCAATGAACTGGCCCTCCTTGAAGCGCCACATGTTGAAGGCCTCGGCCAGCGGGCCCGGCTCGCCTTTGGCCATCAACTCGGCCATCGCCCAGCCCGACCCCGGAATCGACTTGAAGCCGCCCGTGCCCCAGCCGCAGTTGATGAAGCAGTTGCCCAAGGGGGTCTTTGAAATCAACGGCGAGCGGTCGCCGGTCATGTCGACGATGCCGCCCCATTGCCGCAGCATTTTCAGCCGTGAGATCATCGGGAAGGTCTCGACAAGGGCGCGCAGGGTTTCCTCGATATGGTGGAAAGACCCGCGTTGGGTGTAGTTGTTGAAGCCGTCGGTGCCGCCGCC
>JBATAV010000102.1:0-2960 GCA_049662025.1 Paracoccaceae bacterium
GCATCGCATAGGCCAGACCGCCCGCCGCCAGCGCCAGCAGCGCCACCGGCCACAGCCCGGTGACCGTACGCGCAAGGTCGCCGCGTTTCCAGGCCAGCATCGCGCCCGCCGGCATGATCACCGCCAGCGCCACCATGAAGGGGGTAAAGGCCGCGTTGAAAAACGGCTCGCCGACCGAGATGCTGCGCCCGGAGATGAGTTCCGCAATCAAGGGCCAGATCGTGCCGACGAAGACGACAAACGCCGCCACCGCCAGAAGCACGTTGTTGGCGATCAGCGCAGATTCGCGGCTGACCATGCCGAACAGGCCCTTGGCCTCCATCGCCCCGGCGCGGAGGGCGAAAAGAACCAGTGCGCCGCCGGTGAAAACGCCCAGGATGCCCAGGATGAACACGCCCCGCGCCGGATCGCTGGCAAAGGAATGCACCGATGTGATGACGCCCGAGCGCACGATGAACGTGCCGATCAGCGAAAAGCCAAAGGCCATGATCGCCAGAAGGATGGTCCAGCTTTTCAGACTCTCGCGCTTTTCCACCACGATGGCCGAATGCAAAAGCGCCGCCGCCAGCAGCCAGGGCATGAAGCTGGCGTTCTCGACCGGATCCCAGAACCAGAACCCGCCCCAGCCAAGCTCATAGTAGGCCCACCAGGACCCCATCGCGATGCCGATGGTCAGGAATATCCAGGCAGCAAGGGTCCAGGGCCGCACCCAGCGCGCCCAGGCGGCATCCACCCGGCCCTCGATCAGCGCCGCCACGGCAAAGGAAAACGCCATGCTCAGGCCGACATAGCCGAGGTAAAGGAAAGGCGGATGAAACGCCAACCCGGGGTCCTGCAGCAGCGGATTCAAGTCCTGCCCGTTCATCGGCGGCACCTGCAACCGCCAGAACGGGTTCGAGGTGAACAGCAGGAACGCCAGAAACGCCACCCCGATCAGCCCCTGCACCGCGATCACCCGCGCCCGCAAGGCCGCCGGCAGATTGCCGCCAAACACCGCCGCACTGGCGCCAAACAGCGCCAGGATCAGCACCCAGAGCAGCAACGAGCCCTCATGGTTCCCCCAGACGCCGGCAATCTTGTACAGCATCGGCTTGGTGGTGTGCGAATTGTTGGTCACCACCGCCAGCGAGAAATCCGACACGATGAAGGCATGCATCAACACCCCGAACGACACCGCCACCAGCAGGAACTGCGTCACTGCGGCAGGCCCGGCCAGCGCCATCAGCCCGGCATGGCGCCGATGCGCGCCCCACATCGGCAGACTGCACTGCACCACAGCCACCATCAGCGCCAGCACCAGCGCGAAATGCCCAATCTCGACGATCATGCGCGTCTCCTTCTTCGCGCGGCATCCTATGCGCTAAACCCCCGGCTTCCAATGGCCTGCGCCCATGCGCCGCAAAACCGGCCATCACCGTTTCGTCACCGCCGCCCCCTACCGCCGCCCCGCCTTGCGGGTGGACAGCAGCAGATTGGTCTCGCTGGTCACCACGCCCTCGATATTGCGGATGCGCAGGATCACCTCGTCCAGTTCCAGCAGGGTCTCGGCCGCCAGTTCCGCAATCAGATCCCATTTGCCGATGGTCGAATGCACCGCCATCACCGAAGGAATCCCCTGCAGCCGCGCCATCACCTTTTCGCCGCCGCGCCCCTCGATCCCGATCATCATCAGCCCGCGCACCGCTGCCGCCGTCACATCCGCCCGCGTCAGCACCGAAAACCCCGCAATCTCGCCTCGCTCGGCCAACCGCTCCATCCGCGCCCGCACCGTCGCCCGGCTGATCCCCAGCCTTGCGGCCAGATCGGACAAGGCCGCCCGCCCGTCGCGGCGCAGCTCGGCAATCAGCTTGGTGTCCACATTGTCCATTTCGTCCAATCCCCCCGCCGTTTTGTCAAAACCACTGGCCGGATCGACCATACCGGGGCTATCATTCCCCGCAACCCGGAAACATCCTGCCCGCAAGAAGGAGACCCCATGTCCCGCATCATCCTTATCGGCGCGCCCATCGATTCGGGACAGAAACGCCCCGGCTGCCTGATGGGCCCCGCCGCCTACCGTGTGGCCGGCATCACCCGCGAAATCTCGGCCGAGGCGCATTCGGTGGAAGATTGGGGCGATGTCGCCCTGCCCGATCTGGCCGATGTCAGCAGCCCCAACGCCGCCGTGCATCATCTGGCCGAGACCGTGGGCTGGACCGAGGCGCTGATGGACCGCGTCGATGATGCCCTCAGCCAGGGCGGCCTGCCCGTCGTCATGGGGGGCGATCATTCGCTGGCCCTTGGCTCCGCCGCCGGGGCTGCCGCCTATGCCGCCCGTCAGGGCCGCCCGCTGTATCTCCTGTGGCTCGACGCGCACCCCGATTTTCACACGCCGTTGACCACCACCTCCGGCAACCTGCACGGCACGCCGCTCGCCTATATCAACGGCCGCGACGGATTCGATGCCTTCCCGCCCTTCCCCGCCGCCGTTCCGGCCGACCGCATCTGCATGTACGGCATCCGCTCGGTCGATCCCGCCGAACAGGCCGCGCTGCAAGACCGCGACATCTTCCTCAACGACATGCGGGTGCTGGACGAACGCGGCATCGTCGCCCCATTGCGCGAATTCCTCGACCGGGTGCGCGACGCTGGCGGCATGCTGCATGTCTCGCTTGACGTCGATTTCCTCGACCCCGCCATCGCCCCCGCCGTTGGCACCACCGTTCCCGGCGGCACCACGTTCCGCGAGGGGCATCTGGTGATGGAACTCTTGCACGAATCCGGCCTCGTCACCTCACTCGACCTTGTCGAACTCAACCCCTTCCTTGACGACCGTGGCATGACCGCCCGGCTGATGGTCGATCTGGTCGGCTCACTCATGGGCAAAAAGGTCTTTGACCGCCCGACCCGATCCAAATAACGCCGGAGCAAATGATGGCCCTCAACCTCGTCCCCTTCGTTTCCGTCGACAACATGATGAA
>JBATAV010000103.1:0-6239 GCA_049662025.1 Paracoccaceae bacterium
GGGTGGGCGCCCAGCACCTTGAGCGGCGCCGCCGGGGCCGACCCGCGCCCCGGTCGCGCGGCCTTTTGCGCCAACACCTCGATCGCGCGGTTCATGCCGATGGTAAAGATTTCCTCGACGTCGGGGATATTGGCGTAGACGGCCCCGTGTTTGACATAGGGGCCAAAGCGGCCAATGGCGGCTTCGACCGGCTGGCCGTCTTCGGGGTGGGGGCCGATCAGACGCGGCAGCGACAAGAGGCTCAGCGCGCGCTCCAGCGTCAGGCTGTCGGGCGACCAGCCCTTCGGCAGGCTGGCGCGGTCCGGTTTGGGCTGGGCCTCGGTGGCCTCGCCACGCTGGACGTAAGGTCCGAAGCGGCCGGCGCGCAGGCTGATGTCGTTGCCGTCGGCGTCCTGGCCGAGGATGCGACCGTCGGAGGCGACACTCTCGGAATCACCCGCCAGCGGACGGGTGTAGCGGCATTCGGGGTAGTTGCCGCAGCCGATGAAGGCACCGCCAGAGCGCGCAGTCTTCAGGTGCAATCGGCCTGCGCCGCAGGTCGGGCAGGCGCGCGGGTCCGACCCGTCGGCACGGGCGGGGTAAAGGTGGGGTGCCAGAAAGTCGTCAATCTTTGTAAGCACTTCGCCGATGCGCAGATCGGCGGTTTCGGCCACGGCGGCGGAAAAGTCGCGCCAGAACCGGGCCAGCACTTCCTTGTAATCGCGGCTGCCGGCCGAGACATCGTCAAGCTCTTCTTCCAGATCGGCGGTGAAATCATATTCCACATAGCGGTGGAAGTAGTTCGACAGAAAGGCGGTGACGAGACGGCCCTTGTCTTCGGGGAACAGCCGGTTCTTGTCCTTGCGGACATATTCGCGGTCGACGATCGTGGTCAGGATCGAGGCATAGGTCGAGGGCCGGCCGATGCCCAGTTCCTCCATCCGCTTGACCAGCGTGGCCTCGGTATAGCGCGGCGGCGGTTGGGTGAAATGCTGGTCGGGCGTGACCTTGCGGGTATCGAGCGGGTCGTTCTGGTGAACCTGTGGCAGGCGGCCTTCGTCTTCGGCCTCTTCGTCGCGGGATTCGTCATAGACCTTGAGGAAACCGTCGAACAACACGACCTGGCCGTTGGCGCGCAGCGCCACCTGGGCGTCGGGGCTGGAGATGTCGACCGTGGTGCGCTCCATCCGGGCGGCGGCCATCTGGCTGGAGATGGTGCGCTTCCAGATCAGCTCGTACAGGCGGCGCTGGTCTTCCTCGACGCGGATCTTGTCGGGGCCAAGGCCCATGTCGGTGGGGCGGATGCATTCATGCGCTTCCTGCGCGTTCTTGGCCTTGTTCTTGTAGAGGCGCGGGGTTTCGGGGACGTAAGGCTTGCCGAAACGGGTCTCGATCTCGGCGCGCGTGGCGACGATGGCCTCGGGCGCCATGTCGATGCCGTCGGTCCGCATATAGGTGATGTGCCCGGCCTCATAGAGCCGCTGTGCCGCGTTCATGCATTGCTTGGCGCCCATGCCGAACTTGCGGGATGCCTCTTGCTGCAGGGTCGAGGTCATGAAGGGCGGCCAGGGGTTGCGGGTGGCGGGTTTGGATTCGACCCCGGAAACGGTGAAGGTTCGAGAAGTGACAGCGTGAACCGCCAATTCGGCCGCGGTAGCGGTGGGAATGTCGAATTTCTGTAATTTCTTGCCACCAAGAGTAACCAGCCCGGCTTCGAATTCCTGGCCTCTGGGGGTGCGGAACACGGCCTTCACGGTCCAGTATTCCTGCGCCTTGAAGGCCTCGACCTCCATCTCGCGCTCGACGATCAGGCGCAGGCAGACCGATTGCACGCGGCCCGCCGATTTTGCCCCCGGCAGCTTGCGCCAGAGAACCGGCGACAGGGTGAAGCCGACAAGATAATCCAGCGCGCGGCGGGCGAGGTAAGCCTCGACCAAGGGCGTGTCGATGTCGCGCGGTTCCTTCATCGCCTTGGTCACGGCGTCTTTGGTGATGGCGTTGAAGGTGACGCGGGCGACCTTCTTGCCCTTTTTCAGGCTGGACTGAAGCGCCTCACGCAGGTGCCAGCTGATCGCCTCGCCTTCCCGATCGGGGTCGGTGGCCAGGATCAGGGTGTCATCGGTTTTCAGCGCCTCGGTGATGGCCTTGATGTGCTTGCGGCTCTCAGCCGCCACCTCCCATGTCATGGCGAAACCGTCGTCTGGATTGACCGAGCCATCCTTGGCGGGCAGATCGCGGACATGGCCGTATGAGGCGAGAACGACGAAGTCCGGCCCGAGATATTTGTTGATTGTCTTGGCCTTGGCCGGAGATTCGACGACAACGACAGGCATGGAATCCCCTTTGAACCGACCGCTTACCGAAGCGGCTAGATGCGGGCGACGGGGTGGGTTTGTCAACTGCGCGTCTTTGGCGCGCGTCTGCTGACCCTGTTTTCGCGGGGTACGGCGGCGCGGTCAGGCGCGGCTGAGAAGCCCACCGGGCTGGCGCAGGATCTGGCCATCCAGCTCCAGCGTCAGCAGCGCCGAGGCCAGACTGGCGGGGGGCATCGACAGATCGCGGATCAGCTGATCTTCGGCCAAAGGGCTGGGGCCGAGGCGCGAGAGGATGCGACTGTGCAACTCGGCCGCCTCGGCCAGCGGGCGCGCGGAGGGCTGGGGACCGGGCAGAGGATCCTGCGACAGGATCGCATCGGCCAGCGACTCGGTCGACACCGAAGGCGGGGCGCCAAGCGATTCCAGCACATCGGCCGGGCTGCGCACCAGCGTGGCACCATCGCGCAACAGCATGTTGCAGCCCGAGGCGCGCGCATCGAACGGGTGGCCGGGCACCGCCATCACCTCGCGCCCCTGATCGGCGGCGTTGCGGGCGGTGATCAGACTGCCGGAGCGGGCGGCGGCTTCCACCACGACCACGGCGCGGGAAAGGCCGGAAATCAGCCGGTTTCGCATCGGGAAATGCCGGGTCTGCGGCGCCATGCCCATGGGTTGTTCGGAAAGCCGCAGGCCGCGCAGGCGGATGTCTTCGGCCAGCCGGGCGTTTTCTTCGGGGTAGATCACGTCGACTCCGCCCGCCTGCACCGCGACCGTGCCGGTGGCCAGCGCCGCCTCATGCGCCGCAGCGTCGATGCCGCGCGCAAGGCCCGAGACCACGGTGAAACCCGCCTGCCCCAACCCCTCGGCCAACCGCCGGGCCATCCGCACCCCGAGGGATGAGGCATTGCGGGCGCCGACCATGGCCACCATGGGGCGCGACAGCAGCGCCAGATCGCCCTGGGCCCACAGGACCGGCGGGGCATCGGGCAGGTCCATCAGGGCTGTGGGGTAATCCTTGGCGCCGTGAAACAGCGCCACCGCACCGGCCAGCCGCGCCTCGGCCATCTCGGAACGAACCACCTCGACCGGGCAAAGCGCATAGCCCTGAACCCCCGCCACGCGGGCGATTTCCGGCAAGACAGCCAGCGCCGCGCGGGCCGAGCCGTGTTCGGCCAGCAACCGGTGAAACGTCACCGCGCCAACCCGGCGGGAGCGAATGAGGCGAAGCCAGTCAAGGCGTTCGTCGTCCGATCGGGGTGGTATGGGGTGTGTGGGGTTCGAAAGCATTCCGTCCGCCATTCCCGTCCTCGCCTCATCCGCGACTCGCAGATTGACCCGAGCAGGGTTAACGAAGTCTGAACGGAATCGTTAAATTCCGACAAAGCCCGCTGGCCCGATCCAAGATCGTGATCTGGTGCTATCGGGTTGATTGATGAACGGTCCAAAACTTGATCAAATAGGACCAGACGCCGGGGGCCTGTCCGTGCCCCACAAAGGAGGCTTGCCATGAAGAACGCAGATGTCGCCAAACGCCGGGACGAAGCCATTTCCCGCGGGGTGGGGATGCAAACCCAGATCTACGCCGACCGCGCGCTGAACGCCGAGGTCTGGGATATCGAGGGCAACCGTTATATCGACTTTGCCGCCGGCATCGCGGTGGTGAACACCGGGCATTGCCACCCCAAGGTGATGGCCGCCGTCGCGCATCAGATGACCAAATTCACCCATACCTGCCATCAGGTCATGCCCTATGAACCCTATATCCGGCTGGCCGAGCGGCTGAACGCGCTGGTTCCGGGCGATTTTGCCAAGAAGACCATCTTCGTCACCACCGGCGCCGAGGCCTGCGAAAACGCGGTCAAGATCGCCCGCATCGCCACCGGGCGCGATGCCATCATCGCCTTTGGCGGCGGTTTCCATGGCCGGACCTTCATGGGCATGGCGCTGACCGGCAAGGTGGAGCCCTACAAGAAGGGCTTTGGCAGCATGATGCCGGGCGTGTTCCATGTGCCCTTCCCGATGGGGCCGCAGGGCATTTCCACTGCCGACGCGATGGCGGGAATTGAAAAGCTGTTCAAGGCCGATCTGGACCCGGCCCGCGTCGCCGCGATCATCTTCGAGCCGGTGCAGGGCGAGGGCGGCTTCAACCCCGCGCCGACCGATCTGGTCAAGGCGATCCGCGCCCTTTGCGACAAGCATGGCATCGTGATGATCGCCGATGAGGTGCAGACCGGCTTTGCCCGCACCGGCAACATGTTCGCCATGCAGGCCTATGGCGTGGCGGCGGACCTGACCACCATGGCCAAGGGTCTGGCGGGCGGGTTGCCTTTGGCCGCCGTGACGGGGCGAGCCGATCTGATGGATGCGGCCAATCCCGGCGGTCTGGGCGGCACCTATGCCGGCAACCCCCTTGGCATTGCCGCCAGCCATGCCGTTCTGGATGTGATCGAGGAAGAAAACCTCTGCGCCCGCGCCAATGAGCTGGGCAGCCGGTTGAAGCAGAAGCTGGAGGAGATTCGCGCCTCCACGCCCGAGATCATCGACATCCGCGGCCCCGGCTTCATGGTGGCGGCGGAATTCGCCAATCCGGCGACCAAGGAACCCGATGCGGGGTTCACCAACCGGGTGCGGCTGGAGGCGCAAAAGCGCGGGTTGATCCTGTTGACCTGCGGTGTTTATGGCAACGTGGTGCGGTTCCTGGCGCCGATCACCATTCCGGATGCGCATTTCACCGAGGCGATGGGCATTCTTGAGGCATCGGTCGCTGCCGCGCGGGCTGGCTGAGCCCGTCGAAGACAGTCTGCGGGGCCCGCGCCCGCAGGCGAACTTCCGCGACCGCCGCGAAACGTGATTTGCAGCCAGCTTGACGGGGTCGTCAGGATGGCTGGCAACTGCCTGAAACATCGTTGGAGATCATCATGAAACAACTTCTTCTTGCCGCCAGCATCGCCGCCCTGACCCTGTCTGCCTGCACGCCCACCGAGCAGAGCACGGCCGTCGGTGCCCTGGGCGGGGCCGCAGTGGGGGCGGCAGTCTCGGGCAAGGGCGACAAGACCAAGGGCGCCATCGTCGGCGCTGGTCTGGGCGCGCTGGCCGGATCGCTGATCGGCAAGGCCAACGAGCCGGGGAAATGCTACTACAACGACGGCTACGGCAACCGCTACATCGCGCCCTGCTGACGCGGCGCGGGGCAGCACGGCAGCGGCGATACTGCCCGAGGTTTGCCTGAGTATTGTTGCCAAGATGAAGGGGCGGGCCGTCGGGCCGCCCTTTTTCATTGCGGCGGGGCGGGTGGCCCGGCTATCACCGATCCCCGAGGCTTTGGGGGCGGGATGTCGGGGATCACTTTGCAGGGCGCGGGCTACGATGTTGCCGGAAAGGTCATCCTTTCCGACCTGTCGCTGCATCTGACCGAGCCGCGCATCGGCATCATCGGCCGCAACGGCAGCGGCAAGACCACGCTTTTGCGGCTGATTGCGGGGCTGATCGCGCCAACGGCTGGCACGGTGCGGGTAGAGGGCGCCGACCCGTTCCACGACCGCAAGGCGGCGCTGGCGGCTTTGGGCATCCTGTTCCAGAACCCCGATCATCAGATCCTGTTTCCCACCGTTGAAGAAGAGCTGGCCTTTGGCCTGCGCCAGCAGGGCCTTACACAGCCAGAGGCATTGGCGACGGCGCGGGCGGCACTGAAGGCCGAGGGGCGGGACCATTGGGCGCGCGCGGCGGTCAGCACCCTGTCGGGCGGGCAGCGGCACTGGCTGTGTCTGCAGGCGGTCTTGCTGATGCAGCCCGCGACGATCCTGCTGGACGAGCCCTTTGCCGGGCTTGATCTGCCCACGCAAGGGCGCATGGCCCGACGGCTGGCCGCCCTGCCCCAACGGCTGATAACGATCAGCCACGATCCCGCGGCGGTCGCCGGGGCCGACCGGATCCTGTGGCTGGAGG
>JBATAV010000104.1:0-2912 GCA_049662025.1 Paracoccaceae bacterium
TGATCCAGATGGGCAAGCAGGACATCGTCTTTGCCGGCGGCGGCGAGGAACTTGACTGGACCTTGTCGTGTCTGTTCGACGCGATGGGCGCGATGTCGTCGAAATACAACGACGCGCCCGCCACCGCCAGCCGCACCTATGACGCCACCCGCGACGGCTTTGTCATTGCCGGTGGCGGCGGCGTGGTGGTGCTGGAAGAGCTGTCCCACGCGCTGGCCCGCGGCGCGAAGATCTACGGCGAAGTCACCGGCTATGGCGCCACATCGGACGGCCACGACATGGTCGCGCCCTCGGGCGAGGGCGGCGAGAGGTCGATGCGGCTGGCGCTGGCGACGCTGCCCGCGGGCCGCAAGATCGGCTACATCAACAGCCACGGCACCTCGACGCCGGTCGGCGATGTGACCGAGATGGAAGCGATCCGCACAGTCTTTGGCCGCGGCCAGACGCCGCCGGTCGCCTCGACCAAGTCGCTGACCGGGCACAGTCTGGGTGCCACCGGCGCGCATGAGGCGATCTATTCGCTGATCATGATGCAGGGCCGCTTCATTGCCGCCTCGGCCAACATCACCCAGCTGGACCCCGCACTGGACGCGGGTGAGATCGTCACGACCTTGCGCGAGAATGTCGATATCGACAGCGCCCTGTCGAATTCCTTCGGCTTTGGCGGCACCAATGCCACCCTGCTCATGTCGAAATATCCGGATTGATTTCAACTCGTCCATTGAAGGGGGCGCCGGCATGGCAGACCTGATGAAGGGAAAGCGCGGCCTGGTGATGGGCGTCGCGAATGAACGCTCGATCGCCTGGGGCATCGCCAGTGCGCTGAAGGCCGAGGGGGCGGAACTGGCGTTCTCCTACCAGGGCGAGGCCTTCGGCAAACGGCTGGCGCCGCTGGCGGCCTCGGTCGGGTCGGATTTCATGGTCGATGTGGACGTGACCGATGAGGCGTCGCTGGACGCCTGCTTTGCCGCACTGGCTGCGCGCTGGGACAGCCTTGATTTCGTGATCCACGCCATCGCCTTTTCCGACAAGACCGAGCTGACCGGGCGCTTTGTCAAGACCACGCGCGGCAACTTTCTGAATTCGCTGAACATCTCGTGCTTTTCCTTCATCGACGTGGCACGCCGGGCGGAAGGCATGATGCCGAATGGCGGGGCGTTGATCACGCTGACCTTCCAAGGATCCAACCGGGTTTCGCCGAATTACAACGTGATGGGGGTGGCCAAGGCGGCGCTGGAAAGTGCCACGCGCTATCTGGCCAATGATCTGGGGCCGCAGAAAATTCGCGTCAACGCCATCTCGCCCGGACCGATGAAGACCCTTGCGGGATCGGCCATCGGCGGCGCGCGGGCGACCTTCCGGCATACAGAGGAAAACGCGCCGCTGCGCGCCAATGCCACGCTGGAGGCCATCGGCGGCACGGCGGCCTGGCTGTGTTCGGACTATGGTGCGGCGACGACGGGTGAGATCATCCATGTTGATGGCGGCTACCACGTTCTGGGCTTTCCGCAGGCCGAGCACCTCTAGCCGGCGTTTTAAGATTGAGCGGCTTGCGCCGCAAGACTTTTTTCTCGGCTCTGGCTTGCAGCCAACCGCCTCGGGGTTTGCGCTTCGCGGAGTGAATATTTGGGCCAAGATGAAGCGCGTGCCGTCTGGCCCTTCATCTTGGGTCAAGTATTCCGGGGGTGCGGGGGCTGGCCCCCGCCGCATCCGCCAGCCCCGCGCGGCCCTAGCCGTTCAGGTCCTTCAACAGCCGCCCGTGCTTGCGCACTTCGCCCAGCACATCGCCAAAGGTCAGCAGCCCCTTGCCCTGCAGCATCGGCACCAGTTTCAGAAAGGCGTCCGCCGTGGCCACGGTGTCGCCGATGGCGGTGTGGCGGGCCTCTTCGGGGATGGTGATGCCAAGGCGGTGGGTCAGCGCGTCGAGCGAGTGCACCTCATGCTGGCCATAGACCACGGCGGAGAGCAGCACGGTGTCGAGAACCGGGTTGTCGAAGGTCAGGCCCAGCTTCGGCTCCAGCCGCCGCAGGAACTCCATGTCGAAGGGGGCGTTATGGGCGATCAGCACCGCCCCTTCGGCGAATTTGTGAAACCGCGCGGCGACCGCTTCGATGAACGGGGCCTCGGCCACCATCGCTTCGGTGATGCCATGCACATCCGTGGACGACAGGGGAATGCCCCGACGCGGGTTGACCAGGGTGTCGAACACCTCGCCCTCGACCCTTCGGCCATTGACGATGCGGACGGCGGCGATCTGCACGATCTCGTCGCCCTGCAAGGGCAAGAGGCCGGTGGTTTCGGTATCGAAGACCACGCAGGTCAGATCGGACAGCGGCGTCTCGGCCACTCTGGCGTTGCGCGCCTTGTCCAAGAGATCGAAGTCATAGACCACGCGACGCTGCACCGGTTTCGGGCGCTGCGTCACCCGACGGGCCTGGCGGATCGGCAGGCAAAGGCATTGCAGCGCGCCCTGCGCTTCGGGCCAGAGTTCGGTCGCATGGGTAGCAAGGACGGACCGGCAGGGAATATCCGGCACCGCCTTGTCCAGAGGCTGGTCCAGCCAATCGTCCAGCAAGCCGATGGACAATGGCTGCCCGGCCCAGACCAGCCGGATCATCGCGCCGGTATCCTCTTCCTCGATGCTCAGCCGCAGGGTCTGCGCCAGCCCCGCCGCGCGGATGTGCAGCGCGATGTCGTCGAGAAGCGAGATCACCTCGAACCCGTTGCAGCGCAGAAGAAGGCCCGCCGTGACGGTTTCCAGCGGCAGGCCGTGGTCTTCCAGCCGCGCCTTGAGGCCATCGGCCAGGTCGGCGGCGCGGGTCAGCGCCAGCGGCCAGCTGTCCTGCCGCCCCTCGTCATGGCGTTGCGACAGTTCGGTCACCGCCTGCGCCAGCGCCTGCACCTCCTGGCGC
>JBATAV010000105.1:0-3125 GCA_049662025.1 Paracoccaceae bacterium
CCTACCTTCGCTCACATGCGCGCCCTGGTCCTGACCGCCCTTCTCGCCACCCCGGCCCCCGCCGCCCCCTGCGGCGGCGATTTCGCGGCATTCCTTGCCAGCATGGCCGAAGAGGCACGGGTCCTGGACCTGCCCGAAGATTCGGTGAAAAGCTTTTTCAGCGGAGCCACCGAAGACCCCAGGGTGCTGAAATCCGACCGCGCCCAGGGCGTCTTCCGCAAGTCCTTCATCGACTTCTCACAGTCGCTGATCTCGAAAACCCGCCTTTCCACCGCCCGCAGCAAGGCGCAAGACCTCGACCCCATCCTGACCCGGGCCGAAACCGACTACGGCATCCCCCGCGGCATCCTTCTGGCCTTCTGGGCGTTCGAGACCGATTTCGGCGCCATCCAGGGCGATTTCAACACCCGCAACGCGCTGCTGACCCTCGCCCACGACTGTCGCCGCCCCGAAATCTTCCAACCCCAGGTCTTCGCCGCCATCGCCCTGCATGCCGCCGGCGACCTGCCCACCACCACCACCGGCGCCTGGGCGGGCGAGATCGGCCAGGTCCAGATGCTGCCGCGCGACATTCTTGACCGCGGCGTCGATGGCGACGGCGACGGCCATGTCTCTCTGAAAACCTCGGCCCCCGACGCGCTGCTCTCTGCCGCCAACCTCCTCCTTTCGCACGGCTGGCGCGCAGGCGAACCCTGGCTGAGCGAGGTCACCCTGCCCGAGCCGTTCGAGTATTCGCTGACCGGCCTTGGCACCGAACAGCCCGTCGAATCCTGGGTCGCCCTTGGCGTCGCCCCGCGCCAGGGCACCCTGCCGCCCGGCCTGCCCGCCTCACTGATCCTGCCGCAGGGCCGCAAAGGCCCGGCCTTCCTGATCTACCCCAACTTCCGCACGCTCTTTGAGTGGAACAAGAGCTTTACCTACGTCCTGACCGCCGCCTATTTCGCCACCCGCATCGAAGGTGCGGCACCCTATGCCGTTGGCACCCCAGACCCGGCCCTGACGCCCGAGCAGATGAAAACCCTGCAGGCAAAACTGGCCGCACTTGGCCATGACGTCGGCGAAATCGACGGCATCCTTGGCGCCGGCACCCGTGATGCGGTGCAGGTCGAACAGCGCCGCCTCGGGCTACCCGCCGATGCCTGGCCGACGATCGACCTTCTGAACGCGCTTTGATGATGGACTGGGGCCTCGTCAGCACCGTCAAGGCCCCGCCTGAACAGGTGCTGGCCTTCGTTGCCCACCATCTCTCGCTCGGCGCCGCCCGCATCTGGCTTTACTTCGACGACCCCGAAGACCCCGCCTTCGACATGATCGCCGATATCCCCCAGGTCACCCCCGTCCGCTGCGACGACACCCGCTGGGCCACCGCCGGCCAACGCCCCGATCGGCACCAGAACCGCCAGTCCCGCAATGCTCAGGCCGCCTATCGCGCCTGCCGCCTGCCCTGGCTGGGCCATGTCGACGTCGATGAGTTTCTCGCGCCCGCGCAACCCATTACCAAAATCCTCGCCTCGCTTCCGCCTGACCAATGGACCCTGCGGATGGAACCGTTCGAGGCGATGCACGACCCGGCCCTGCCCGATGACATCTTTACCGCCAGGCAGTTTCGTGGGCCCCTGAAACAGCGCTTCGCCCACCTGCGCGCGCCCGTCCTCGGCGCCTATGCCGACATCCTGCCCGAGGGCCACCTGTCGCATACCAACGGCAAGTCCTTCTTCCGCACCGGCATTCCCGGCCTGTCGCCACGCCTGCATTCCGCTTTCTACAACAAGGAACGCCTGCCCGGCCCGCCCTTCGACCGCCGCCTGCGTCTGTTGCATTTCCACGCCCAGAACCGCGAGGCATGGGCAGCCGCCCTGCCCTTCCGCCTGACCCGCGGCGCCTATCAGTATCACCCGGATCTGCAGGCCCATCTGGAATCCAGCGGCCCCGAGGAGATCGGTTATTTCTACGACCGCACCCAGACCCTTTTCGCCGACATCGCCGCCCTCCTGCGCGACGAAGGCCGCCTGATCGAGACCGACCTGACCCTGCGCGCCAAGGTCGAAGCCCTTTTCGGGCCGACATAGCCCAACGGCTGCGGGGCCGTGCTCAGGGCAACCGCAGCCCCAGCACCGATGGCTGCTGCCAGCCCCCCGCACTGGCCCGTCCGCCCTCTGCCACCGACAGAAAGGAACCGACAACCGCGGCAATCATGATCAATGTTCCGTGCATGGCGACCTCAAGACAAATGTTCCTGCCTTGTTCTCACCCGATTCTGGTAAACACCGCATAAACCAAGCCGCTCAGGCCACCAGCGCCTCGGCCCGCTTCAGATCGACGCTGACCAGCTGGCTCACCCCCTGCTCGGCCATCGTCACGCCAAACAGCCGATCCATCCGCGCCATCGTCACCGCATGGTGGGTGATCACCAGGAACCGGGTTTCCGTGCGCCGGGTCATCTCGTCCAGCATGTCGCAGAACCGGGTGACGTTCGCGTCATCCAACGGCGCGTCCACCTCGTCCAGCACGCAAATCGGCGCCGGGTTGGCCAGGAACACGCCAAAGATCAGCGCCAGCGCGGTCAAGGTCTGCTCGCCGCCCGACAACAGGCTCAGCGTCGCCAGACGCTTGCCCGGCGGCTGGCACATGATCTCCAAGCCTGCCTCCAGCGGATCGTCGCTTTCCACCAGCACCAGCCGCGCCTCGCCACCGCCGAACAGATGCGTGAACAGCGCGCCGAAATTGGTGTTCACCTGCTCGAACGCCGTCAACAGCCGCTCGCGCCCCTCCTTGTTCAGCCCGGCAATCCCCGCCCGCAGCTTCTTCACCGCTTCCTCAAGATCGTTCTTCTCCGTGGCCAGCGCCTGATACTCCGCATCGACCGTCTGGGCGTCTTCTTCCGCCCGCAAGTTCACCGCGCCCAAGGCCTCACGCTGGCGTTTCAGCCGCTGCACATCGGTATCCAGCGCCTCGGCATCCGGCATCTTGTCGGGGTCCACACGCAAACTGGCCAGCAACTCCTGCGGCGTCCGGTCATCCTCTTCGGCAATCCGTTCCGCCGCCAAGGACACCGCCTCGCGCGCCGCATCCAGCCGCGCCTCGGCCCGCGCCTTGGTTTCGCGCGCCTCCCCGGCCAGCCGCTC
>JBATAV010000106.1:0-6188 GCA_049662025.1 Paracoccaceae bacterium
CACCGGCTTCTTGACTTGCTGCGCAAAGGCCGCAGCCCGCTCGAAAATCACCTCATCGACGGATTTGTCGATGGCCGTGTCAGCCGGCGCGAGTTTTTGCGCCACGGCTCGGTTTTGGGCCTGTCTGGTCCCTTCCTGTCGGCAACGACGGGCGCTCTGGGCTTTCAACTGGTGACACCCAGCCCGGCGCGGGCGGCCAGCGGCGGCACCTTGCGCGTTGGACAGATCGTCCCGGCCGGGTCGATCGAACCCGCCAAGATCGCCGATGGCGGCGGGATCACGGTTCTGTCTCAGGTGGCCGAGAATCTGGTGCTGTCCGCGCCCGATCTGACCGCACAGCCGCTGCTGGCGCTGAGCTGGTCGCCCAATGACGACGGCTCGGTCTGGACGTTCAAATTGCGGCCGGGTGTCAAATACCATGATGGCCGGGTGATGAATGCCGATGATGTGGTGGCAACCTTTGACCGGCTGACCGACCCCGAGGTTGGATCGAACGCGCTTTCGGCCTTTACCGGGGTGCTGTCCAAAGGTGGCACCCGCAAGGTTGACGATCTGACGGTGGAATTCCATCTGGATGCACCGAACGGCAGCTTTCCCTTCACCGTCTCGACCGACAACTACAACGCGGTGATCCTGCCTGCCGACTATGCTGGCGATTTTGAGGCAAAGATGAACGGCACCGGGCCGTTCAAACTGGTCAGCTACGCCGCCAAGCAGGGCGCGTCGTTTGAGCGTAACGCCGATTATTGGGGTGGAGCACCTCTGCTCGACCGGGTCGAATTCAGCTTTTACGACGATTACCAGCCGCAGATCCTGGCCTTGCTGGGCAATGAAATCGACGTGGTGCAGTATATCCCGGTGTTGCAGGCGGCTGCCGTCATGTCGAACCCTGAAATTGCTGTCATCAACACCCCGTCCTCGGCGCATGAGCAGGTGCATATGCGCAACGACATGGCACCCTTTACCGACAAGCGGGTGCGCCAGGCGATTGCGTTGTGCCTTGATCGCAACCAGTTGGTGCAGGGCCTGATGCGCGGCATGGCCGATGTGGGTAACGACAGCCCGTTCATGCCGGCCTATCCGTCAACCGACAAGACGGTTGCGCAGCGCGATATCGACATCTCAAAAGCCAAGCAGCTGATGGAAGCCGCCGGCATGCCCGACGGATTCGAGATTGAACTCACCACCGAGAAATACCAGGAAATCCCGGAATACGCACAGGTCATCCAGAATGCGGTGCGGGAGATCGGCGGCAATATCAAGCTGAACATCATGGACCAAGGCGCCTATTACGGCGACGCCGTGCCCGGTAAATCGGCTTGGCTGGACTCGACCATGGGCATCACCGATTACGGCCATCGCGGCGTGCCGAACGTCTTTCTGCAGGCGCCGCTGCTCAGCACCGGCACCTGGAATGGCGCGCATTTCAACAACAAGGAGTATGACGGGCTGGTCAGTGGCTATGTTGCGGCCCTCGACCTAGAGGCGCAGCGCGTTGCGGCGAGCAAGATTCAAACCCTGCTTCTGGATGAAACACCGATCATATTCGGCTATTTCTACAATTTTCTGACGGCCACCAAAACCGGCGTCAGCGGGGTCGTGCCCACGGCGATGAGCCACCTGTTCTTGCAAAAGGCCAGCCTCTAAGCAGCCCAGAACCCGGCCTCCGGCTTTATGGTCCGGGGGCCACCTGCCACGAAAGGATGGGGCCATCGCGGGGTATCTGATCAAGCGGCTGTTGCTGTCGATCGCAACGCTCTGGCTGCTCAGCGTGCTGATTTTTGCAGGCGCCCGGTTGCTGCCGGGCAATGTCGGGCGGGCGATGCTGGGGCCGTTCGCGGATGAGCGCGCGGTGCAGGTGCTGAACCATGAGCTGGGCACGGACCGCCCGCTCTTGACGCAATATGCCAGCTGGATCAGCGGGTTGGTGACCGGCGATCTGGGGCAGTCCTACGCCTATCAGGCCCCGGTTGCACCGTTTCTTCAGACCGCGCTCTTGAATTCGGGCAAGCTGGCGCTGATTGCGTTTCTGATGGTGGTGCCGTTGGGAATCCTGGGAGGCGTCCTTGCCGCACTTTACCGGGACCGATGGCCCGACCGCATCCTGTCGGTGGTGGGTCTGTCGGCGACGGTCGTGCCGGAATTCGTGTCTGGCATCATTCTGATCCTGATCTTCGGGGTCTGGCTGCGGTGGTTTCCGATCTCGGCCACGCCGCCACGCGATGCCGGGTTCTTCTTGCAGCTCTATCACCTGATCCTGCCGTCGATCCCGCTGGTTCTGGTGCTGTTTGGCTATATCGCGCGGATGGCGCGGGCGGGGATGATCGAGGCTTTGGATGCCGATTACACCCGCACCGCCGTCCTGAAGGGGCTCAGTTTTCCGCGGGTGATCTGGCGGCATGTGCTGCGCAATGCGCTCTTGCCCACGATCAGCGTGATCTCGACCCAGACCGTCTATCTGATCGGCGGGCTGGTGGTGATCGAGATCCTGTTTCACTATCAGGGCATTGGCAGCCTGATCTACGTCGCCGCCACCAAGAAGGACTTCCCGATGCTGCAAGACGGCATCATGGCGATCGGCATCCTGTTCACCATCACCACCCTTCTTGCCGATCTGCTTTATGCCGTGCTGAACCCCCGCATCCGCTTTCAGAGGCAGGAATGACTGCATCGTCCGAAATGGCCCGACCCAGGGCGGCGTCCGGCCCGTTGCGGCGACTGATGGCGAGGCCGTCCTTTCTGATCGGGGCGCTGATCGTGGTGTTCTGGATCCTCTGCGCACTGTTCGGGTCGCTGGTGGTGCCCCATGACCCCTTTACCACCGATGTCATGCAGTCACTTGCTCCGCCGTCCCATGCGCATTGGTTCGGCACCGACCAGCTGGGCCGCGACATTTTTTCCCGCGTCATCGTGGGCGCGCGTGACATCCTGACCGTGGCCCCGCTGGCCACCATCCTCAGCACCATCCTTGGCACGACCTTGGGTCTGGCCATGGGCTATTTCGGCGGCTGGTTCGATGAGGCGCTCAGCCGGCTGGTCGATGCGCTCTTGGCGCTGCCCACCATTGTCGTGGCCCTGTTGGCACTGACCGCACTCGGGGCCTCGACTTACACGATGCTGTTCGTGATCGGCTTTTCCTTTGCCCCGATCATCGCCAGAACCGTCCGCGCCAGTGTGCTGGCCGAGCGAGGGCTGGACTATGTGGCCGCCGCCGAACTGCGTCGGGAACGCGCGGCCTACATCATGTTCGTCGAAATCCTGCCGAATGTGCTGCCCGCCATCCTGGTCGAGGCGACAGTGCGGCTGGGCTATTCGATCTTTACCGTCGCGACGCTCAGCTTCATCGGCTTTGGCATCCAGCCGCCCTCGCCCGACTGGGGCCTGTCGATTGCCAGCAATTACGGGATGATCGGCGGCGGGTTCTGGTGGACCGTGCTGTTCGACGGCCTCGCCATCGCCTCTCTGGTGGTGGGGGTCAATCTGGTGGCCGACAGCATTCAGGCAATGATCAATGACTGATCAGCCCGCGCTTCATCTGGACAATCTGTCGGTCGCCTACCGCGTCAAGGGGCGCAGCCAGCGGATCCTGCATGACATCAACCTGACGATAGGCCGGGGTGAGGCCTATGGTCTGGTCGGTGAATCGGGCTGCGGGAAGTCGACCGCAGCCTTTGCCATCCAGCGCTATCTGTCGCGGAACGGCACGATCCAGCAGGGCCGCGTCCTGATCGACGGGCAGGATCTTTACCAGTTGGACACTAAAGCCCTGCAAAAGATGCGGCGCCATTCGGTCGCCATGGTCTATCAGGATCCGGGGCGGGCGCTGAACCCCTCGATCCGGATCGCGCGTCAGTTGGCCGAGGTGTTCGAGCTGCTCGGAGAGCCGCGGGCGACCTGGCGCGCGCGCTCGGTCGAGATGCTGGAACGGGTGCGCATCAGCGACCCAGAAGCGGTGCTGGAGCGTTACCCACATCAGCTGTCGGGCGGGATGCAGCAGCGGGTCTGCATTGCGATGGCATTGGCCAGCAACCCCTCGCTGTTGATTCTGGATGAGCCGACAACCGGGCTGGACGCCACGGTCGAGGCCGAGGTGCTGGACTTGATCGCCCAGCTGCGCCGCGAATACGCGACGTCTATCCTGTTCATCAGTCACAATCTGGCGGTGGTGGCGCGGATGTGTGACCGGGTCGGCGTGCTTTATGCCGGACGGCTGATCGAAGAGGGGCCGACCGCCGATCTCTTCGGCGCACCCCGCCACCCCTATACGGCCGAGTTGATCCGCTGCCTGCCGCGTCAGGGGCGCAGCAAATCGGTGGCTCCGCTGGCGACGATCCCCGGCTTTCTGCCGGCACCGGGCACCATGGTTCCAGGCTGCGTCTTTGCAGACAGATGCCCGCTGGCCGACGCCCCCTGTCGCGACCGGATGCCCGATCCCACCGACCTTGGCGACCGCATGACACGCTGCCATCACCATGATCAGGCCTCTGGAATGCAAGGCGCGCAAATGGCCCCTGCCATGGCCCTACCCGCCGGAGAGGCAGCCGCGGTGCTGGACCTGCGCGGGATCAGCAAGACCTTTCATCTGCAAAGCCACCAGGTGCGCGCGGTCAGCGACGTCAGCCTGACCCTGCGCCAAGGCGAGACGCTGGGTCTGGTCGGCGAATCCGGCAGCGGCAAGACCACGCTGGGGCGCACCATCCTTGGCCTTGTCCGTCCCGATCCGGGCGGCGCAATCCTGCTGGACGGTGTGGCCATGCCCGCCCTGCTGGCCGACCGCCCGCTGGCACAGGTCAAGGCGCTGCAGATCGTCTTTCAGAACCCGGATTCGGCTTTGAATCGTGCCCATTCGGTGCGCCGCATGGTCGGACGCACGGTTTCCCGGTTGATCGGCCTTCCGGGGCCTGCGCGCGCCAAGCGGGTCGAAGAGCTGACCGCCTCGGTCCAACTGGCATCGCGTTATCTGGACGCGCGGCCAAGCCAGCTTTCGGGCGGGTTGAAGCAGCGCGTCGCCATCGCCCGCGCCTTTGCCGGAGAGCCGCGCGTGGTGATCTGCGATGAGCCAACTTCTGCGCTGGACGTCTCAGTTCAGGCGGCGATCCTGAACCTGCTGGTCGATCTGCAACGCACCCAGCAGGTCAGCTATATCTTCATCTCGCATGATCTGGGCGTGGTGCGCTATATTTCGGACCGGATCGCGGTGCTGTATCTGGGCCGCATTCTGGAAATCGGCCCGGCCGAAGCCGTGTTCAACGGTCCGCACCATCCCTATACCGAAGCCCTGCTGTCCTCTGTCCCCGAGATCGACGGACGGCAAACAGGCAGGGTCAAGCTGGCCGGTGAGATTCCCAGCGCGGCCCATCCACCAAGCGGCTGCATTTTCCATACCCGCTGTCCACGCAAGATCGGTGCGATCTGCGAGGTGGAAGAGCCACCGGATCGCGCTCTCACGCCCGAACATCTGGTGCACTGTCATCTGGCAGAGCCGGACCTGCATCGGAACGCGAACACGTGACAGGTCCGGATTGACTCCGTTGATATGAGACCATGACCGGATTCTGATGATGTCGACGGGGGCTGTCGCGGACTGTCGCAGTGAGTGTGACCTGCGACTGATCTTTCTTCCAGTTGAGACCGGAGTCCTTTCTTCATTTGCGCCGTTTGGCGTGGGTTGTGACCTGCGACTGAGAATTTTCTCCAGTTTGGACTAGAGTCCGACCTACGAAAGGGGACGGACCATGAAGCGAGCGAAATTCACGGAAGAGCAGATCATCGACGTTTTGCAGGTCGAGGAGGATCAGAAAACGATCCGGGGTATCGTCTTCCTGAGGAGGTGAGGCGGGCGCAAAGTGCCCCGATTGTGCAGCAAGCATTTCAAGTCGGAAGGCACGTTCTATGCTTGGGAGAGGCTTTGCTGCACAAATGTCCTGCGGGGATTCATTTGTGAATCCAGCGTGATAGCCTGGACGGATGAGCAAACCCATCACGCCGGGCTGCAAGGCTCTGAACTGGCCCGCCTAGAACAAAGCGCTCAAGCGCCGGGGCTCGCTGAGCCACCCCCCGGAATTCGGACAGTGACGGAAGCTACGATCTGAAGTCTGCTGGTCTCCAAGAATGAGGAGAACAGAACATGTCGAAATGCAGGGACCACGATTCAGGCTTCAAGGCGCGAGTGGCGTTGGACGCCGTGA
>JBATAV010000107.1:0-6570 GCA_049662025.1 Paracoccaceae bacterium
GTGAAGGGCTCATAGAGCTGAACCGGGAAGGAATGGGCGAGGTAGTCCAGGCAGCTTTCCCTTGGCGTGATGTCCACTCGCACATCGTTCCACTCATCCGTGGGAATGTCCGACAGGCGCCGTTCCATCAGCGCCTCGCCGGTCGAGACGATCTGGATGACGGCGGCATGGCCAGCCGCGAGGTCGGCGTCGATGGCGGCGATCAGGGTGGGGGTTTTCATCGAGGTGAGGAGGTGGCCGAAGAAACGCTGCTTGGCAGACTCGAAGGCAGAACGCGCGGCGGACTTGGCCTGGCGGTTCAGCGTGCCGGTGTCGCTCGTGATGTTGGCAGCCTCCATCGCAGCGGCGAGGTTGTTGTGGATGATCGCGAAGGCCCCGGCATAGGCGTCGTAGATGCTGCGTTGTTCCGCGCTGAGCGCATGAACCAGCATCTCGTATTCGACGCCGTCATAGGAAAGCGAGCGTGCGGTATAGAGGCCAAGGGACCGCAGATCGCGGGCCAGGACCTCCATAGCTGCGACGCCGCCTGCCTCGATAGCCTCGACGAATTCCGCCCGCGTCGCGAAGGGGAAGTCTTCGCCGCCCCAGAGTCCGAGCCGCTGCGCATAGGCGAGGTTGTGCACCGTCGTGGCCCCCGTGGCCGAGACATAGACGACGCGGGCGTTCGGCAACTTGTGCTGCAGGCGCAGGCCCGCCCTGCCCTGGTGCGAGGCTTCCGTATCGCCGCGCTCACCTTTCGATCCGGCGGCATTCGCCATGGCATGGCTTTCGTCAAACAGGATCACCCCGTCGAAATCCGCCCCGAGCCAATCGACGATCTGGTCGACGCGGGACTTCTTGGCCCCCCGCTCTTCCGAGCGCAGCGTGGCATAGGTGGTGAAGAGGATGCCTTCAGTAAGCGGGATGTCGCGGCCCTGGGCGAAGCGCGACAAGGGCGTCACCAGCAAGCGCTCTTGCCCGAGCGCCGACCAGTCGCGCTGCGCGTCTTCCAGAAGCTTGTCGCTCTTCGAGACCCAGAGCGCCTTGCGGCGGCCTTGGCACCAGTTGTCGAGCAGGATCCCGGCCGACTGGCGGCCCTTGCCCGCCCCGGTGCCATCGCCAAGAAAGAAGCCGCGACGGAAGCGGATGGTGTCATCGGCATCCTCCGGCGCGGCCGAGACCATGTCGCCGGTTTCATCGACGGTCCAAGACCCGGCAAGGCGCGCGGAATGCGCCTCGCCCGCGTAGATCACGGTCTCAAGCTGCGCGTCTGACAGCAGGCCCTCGCGCAGGACGGCGGAGGGGAGTTTCGGGCGGTAGGTCGGTTTTGGCGGTACGACCGAGGCCATGGCGGCTGACTGCACCAGCTTGGTCGGGTGCGGTTCCGCCCCGTGGATGTCGATCGCCTGCAGGCGAAAGGTCTCATAGATCGCATCCGACAGGCGCGCACTGGCGTCGTCCTCGGTTGCATCACGCAGCGTGTAGGCCAGTTCCTCGGCTTGGATTTCTGCGGCGGCTTGCGCGGGTTGGACAGCAGGGGTCGCGCGCGATGGGCTGATGGCATTGCGCGTGGTGCGGGTAGGATTTCCCGGGAAAGGGGGCGTGGGGTGATTTGCTGGCCCTGTGTCCGGGTCCAGCGCGAGACGCGGGGGGACATGGGTGGTGATAAGGGACAGGAGGTTGGCAACATCGGGCGAAAGGGGGCGCGACAGATCAGCGGTGACGCCGCCCCGACACTTGTCGAAGACCGAGATCCGGGTCTCAAAACTCGTGCCGTGTTTGGCGAAGGCCGCACCGGATACGGCACCCGTAAAGACCAGATGCGCGGCCTCGGTCAAGCGGCCGAAGGTCTCCGCCCAGGCAGGCGCGTCCGGCGCGAAACCTGCCCCTGTGATCGCAACCAGCCTTCCACCGGGCATGAGGCGCGCAAGCGCCGAGCGCAAATGCCGGGCCGTCGCCTCGGTCGTCCGGCCATCGACATTGGCCACGGCCGAAAACGGCGGGTTCATCAGGATGACGCTCGGGCTGACGCCCACGTCCAGATGATCGTCGATCTGCGCAGCGTCGAAGGTGGTGACGGGACGACCCGAAAAGAGGAGCCGCAGAAGATCGGCGCGGGTCTCGGCCAACTCGTTCAGCGTAAGGCCACCGCCTGCGATTTCCGCGAGGATCGCCAGAAGTCCGGTCCCCGCCGAAGGCTCGAGGACCAGGTCACGCGGGGTGATCTGCGCCGCCGCCAAGGCCACAAGCCCCATCGGCAGCGGCGTCGAGAATTGCTGGAAGCGCTCCATCTCCTCCGAGCGCCGGGTATGCGTGGGCAATAGGCTTGCCACTTTGGCGAGGATCGGCAGCAGCGCCGCAGGCGAGCCGGCCCGGGCCAGCAGCGCGCGGCCGAAATTCCGCAGGAAGAGGACCAGCGCGGCCTCGCCGGCCTCATAGGCCAGCTTCCAGTCCCAGGCGCCATCCGCATCGGAGCCGCCGAAGGCGCGCTCCATCTCAACGCGCAGACGCAGCGCGTCGATCTGAAAGCCTTGCGCGAGATCGGGCTGCAGCGCTTCGGCAACTGCGAGGATTGCGGCGGCGGGATCAGGCCGGACAGGAACAACGACCGGCGTCGGCACGGTCGGAATCAAGGGTTGGAACGTCATCAGAACACCTCAAATTGGGGAAAACGGCAGAGCTGAAGGCGCTCTCGCGCAGCCTTCCAGCTCCCCCTTCCCCAGCCTGCCTCTGCCTCTCGGACCTCGGTCCATGGCAGAACGGTGGTTGATTTTGTTCCTGATATGTTCTATAAATAGGAACTAAGCAGCAAAGGAGTTTCCCCGATGGAGGACACCAGTTTTGCCCTGCCCGTCACGCACAAGCAGATCGCCTATGCGCGGTCGCTGGCGCTGCGCAACCAGACGCTGTTGCCTTGGGAGGTACAGCAGGATCGGCGGGCTTTGAGTTCCTGGATCGATGCGCAGGCCCGGCTGAAACCGGTCTCCGCGCTCGACCAGATGCCGTCATCGAAGCAGGTTGCCTTTGCCGAGCGTCTCGCCCGCATCAAACGGCGCGCCGTCCCGGATGAATGCTTCCGCGACAAGGGGCTGATGTCGAAGTGGATCGACGGGAACAAGTGATCCCGGCACCGGCTAGTGACGCCCTGTGCAGTCGTCGGAGCTTTTGCCACACCGTAGTTTTGCAAACTGAGTGTAGTTGCCAACCTCTAGGTTGGCAGATTGGCTCTTCAGGACTTCACCCTCGGTCAGACTCCTGTCCGAGCCGCGCCAGTTCGGTGAGCGCCGCCTCCTTCGTCAGCACATCGTCCTCTTCGGCGATGAGCTTGCGAACAGTGCTGACAGGCATGAACATTCTCAGCGGGTTCGACGCCAACGACTGGAACCCATAGCTCTCGTAAAGCGCCCTCCGGCGAGCAACGCGATTTGGGTCGCCGCAGTCGAGCACATCGAGCATGACGACCGCGACGCCAATGGCGTCGGCCGCAACGGCAATTCGCCGGAGGGCATCGACAAGCAGATCGCCGCCAAACCCGCCGCCGCTGAACTTCCGATCCCGCCCGATCATGGAGATGTAAGCGGCGGGAATGTTGCCATGCGCAGGCCGGGTCCGCGCAAATTTCGCAGGGAGATCCGTAAACTGCACGGCATGCGCATTCAGGGCATAGAAGCCGATGACCGTGCCGTCGGGGTCGACCATCACATAGAGGCGGACATTATCCGCCTTGGCGTGCTTGTTCGCGGTCTTCTGAAAATAGTTGTCGACTTGCTCGACGCCGCAAGAAAAAGCCGCTCGATCATGTCTCTCTGGATCGAACGCCTCGATGGTGTAGGCGACCGGTTCTGAAGCGGCCATTTACTTCGACACAACCGTGTCGCTGTGCCGACGGAAGGCCGCGCGCAGAGCCTCAGTCGGCGCCGCCGGAGTATCAAGCGCTGCGAAGAACGCCTCATGATCGACCGGTTGCAGCACCGTCCGTTCATGCGCTGCGATCGTTGCCAGCGCGGCCTGGTAGGCGGCATTCATCGTGAAGACGGAATCGTCCACGCCGGACAGCGCCGCAGCCTGCTGGATCGCAGTCTTGATGCGCGGCTTCGTCCGAAAATTCATCCGGGCTTCGTTGCGCTCATCGATCGCGCGCGTGGAATCGTGGAAACCGAGCATGATCGCCTCCTGTTATGTCACCCATCATGTACGCCACATTGACGTACATTTCAAGCGTGCGCTGTAGAGCCAACTTCCAAGGGCCGCGAAGCATCCTTCCATCACCGAAAGCAGCCATCTGATCACTGGCGCTGAGGCGCAGGAATGCCTCAGCCATGGACCATTTTTCCGACCAATCGAGCCAGCCAAGTCGGGAACTGCGGCGCGGCGGACACCAGTTCGGTCTTTGCCGCCTCCGTGAGCTTGGATCGCAGGATTTGCAGGGCCTTGAGAGCTTCATCCGGTCCAAGCCAGGCCAGCGAACGGACGACCTGGCCCGAGGTCTTGTTGCCAAGGGCCAACTGCCAGCGCGGCGCATGACGCAGTTCGACAGCTTGCCGGCCAAGGTTCAGCACACGGCTTCGCCCGGAGGTGAGATAAACCGACTTGACCGGCACCTGCGTGGTCAGGCCAAGAGCGTTTGCCGCGGCAGCACCGCTCGGCACGATCGTCTCGCCCCGCTGAACAGCGAGCGCTTCAATCGCCTGTTCAACCGACGGACTGCGCGGACCAAAGCGTGTCTGGACGGGGCGCATGTAGATGCCGCGTCCCGCCCGGATCAACTCGCCGCGCGCGGCCAGACGCGACAGCGTTTGATCGACCGCCGCGCGCGAGCCAAGGTGCAAAAGACCCTTCGCTGCCAAGGGCACCCCCTCCGGCAACGTCGTCGCGACGTTCATAATGCTCTCGGCCATGCGCTCCATCATCGCTCCTTTGTCAGAAATATACGCAGGTTTCTGACAGTTTTCAACCATGCGGTCTCACCCGAAACGTCGCCCGGCTTCGGTGAAGGTGTACTCGTTGACGATGATCCCTTCCTCGATGGTCTCGTCCGAAGTGAGGTGGTCGTATTCGGCCTGAAGCTGGCGGTAGAGCCAGCAGGCCAGATCACGCAGCGCCTCGGTCACGATCTCCTCGGCGTCCTCGGTCGGCGGCTGCCAGGTCGGGCTGTCGCGCGTGACCTCTACCGACATGGTGTATTCGTGGTAGTAGCGCCCGCGATGGCTGACCTCAGCGGTGAGCTGGTAGAAGTTCCGCCGCTGCACGGCTTGCAGCCGATCGGCGATGCCATGCAGCGCTGAGTCCTGCGGGGCATAGTCACGGATGCGCTTTGCCGAACCCTTGGCGTGACAGAGGTAGCCCTCGTACGACGCACCATCCCCTTGGCTGCAAAACCCCGAAAACCAGACACAGGGTCTTTGTCGCGTGCCGCCGCCCATCAAACGGACGGCTCTGGTTTTGAGGCGGATGCCGAGGATTTCGCAGACCCGCTCGAAATCCTCATAGACCACATCCCACCAGTCATCATGGGGGCCGAGTCCGCGATACCAACTGCGCGCCTTGTCCTTGGCACCTTCGGAAAGTTCAGGGAACTGGTAGACCGTGGTGCAGATGACCTCAGGCATCAGGGGCCTCCCCGCTCAGCGCGGCGGCCAGCCAGGTTTGGGTGTTCACCCAGCCGATGACCTTGCGCGCACCAAAATCGATCACATGTGCACCACCTCCAAAAGCATCCAGGCGCGGACGGGAACATGAATTGGAATGCTCGAAGCCCCAGAGGCCCGAGAGGTCAAGCGTTTCAGCCAAGCGCAAGACGAACGCGACCACTGCCTCGACGTTGCCGCTTTCGTCGTCGCGAATCCACAGGACGCTGCTTTTTGGACCGTCCTGAAGCAACAGGTCAAAGCCATGGAACTGCGGCTCGTCGGATTGGTCATCTTCATCCCGAAGTTCGACAAAGAAGTCGATCGCACGCAGGGCCTTTTCGGGGCAGCCCACGTCGAGAAGGCAGGAGAAGTGCGTGAAGTAATCGGCCATTGGGCCCTCCATATGTGAAGACGCCCGGCTGACGGGCCGGGCGCGGGAGAAATGTTGGTTTGGTGGGAACGAGCAGGTCAGGCTTGCCGCTGCTCACACATGTGCTGCGCGGCTTGGTGCGCGGTGAGGATGTCGCGGTAGTAGCGCTTGCGCGCCGCGCGCCAGCTGCGGACAGCGAGAGTGTCGGGGTGCAGCCGCCGGATCGCCACGCGCAGAACCGTCAGGTTCGTCGCCTCTGGCGGCAGGCACAGGTCTTGATAGGCCCGGCACATGTCAGCGGATTTCCGTTATGACTGAGGTACAATGCGGATCGACCAAGGCCTCGATCTTCTCAGTGCGGCCCATCCACGGTTCTGGCCTAATAGCTTTCACCCAGTCCGTGAAACTCGGGATGAAGCCGAGGTCCTCCCGCACATGCTGCTCACCAACCCAACGGGTCGGAATGATCCGGCCGGTTGAGAGCGTGATCGTCGGGCCAAAGATGGCCTCGGACAGCCAAATCCCGGCTGCATGGAACATCGCCCGGTGACGAAAGTCTGCGCAGTGGGCCTTTGAGCTAACCAGGCATGC
>JBATAV010000108.1:0-1957 GCA_049662025.1 Paracoccaceae bacterium
CGCGTCGCCATGGGCCGGGCCATCGTGCGCGACCCAAGGGCGTTTCTGTTTGATGAGCCGCTGTCGAATCTGGATGCTGCGCTGCGGGTGGAAATGCGGCTGGAGATTGCCCGGCTGCACCGTCGTCTGGGCGCGACCATGGTCTATGTTACCCATGATCAGGTTGAGGCGCTTACCCTGGCCGACCGGATAGTGGTCCTGAACGGCGGCATTATCCAGCAAGTCGGCACGCCGCTGGATCTGTACCTAACACCCGCCAACCGTTTCGTGGCGCAATTCATCGGATCGCCAACCATGAACGTCATCGCCGTGACGGCCGAGGCGGGTGGCCTGCGGCTGGGCAACGGGGTACTGCTTGACCTGCCCGACGTGCCCCGTTCGGTGACCGAACTGGGCATCCGCCCCGAGCATCTTGACCTGGCCGGTTCGGCCACCGCCCCGATGACGGGCCTTGCCGATGTGGTCGAGCATCTGGGGTCGGACACCAACATCTACGCCCAGATCGACGGGATCGGCCCGCTGATGGTGCGCCAGCACGGCCATGTAGCACTGCGCCCGGGTGATCCCTTGGGGCTATCAATCCAGCCAGGCAAGCTGCATCTTTTCGACAAGGATGGGCTGGCCGTGACCATAGCCTGACGCCACAAGGCAGGTTTCTTGCGCAGCGCCGGACCGAAGGCCCGGCCCGCACTTGCAGATGCAATCAACCGTCGGTCAACGATTTTGCCATCCGCACCGTCATCGGGTCATAGATGTCGCGTTGCGCGGGCGGATAGGTGATCTCGAACACATGGACCGTGCCGGCCGCCCGGTCGATCAGCGCTTTGCGGTAAAAGATGTCGCCGCCGTCATAGCCCGAGAGCACGTACCAGTTCTTGCCCGATGTCTCGTAGCTCACCTCGTCATAGCCCGCCATATCACGGTCGCGCACCATCATGGCGCGAGCATCAAGGCCGTCATAATTCTGTTGGCCAAAGACCACGAACCAGCCCAGGGCATCAGTGCTGAGGAAGGTCTGACCGTCGCCGTTCTCCGGGGCGGGCTGGGGCAGAAACAAGCCCGTGTCATAGTCGATACTGGTGCCGAAGCGGGCATTGACATATTGTGTCCAGCCCGTCGCTGCGGCGGCTGCCGCAGCCTGGTCCGCACCGTTCCCGGACAACAGCGAGACCGACGAGACCCAGGCCCTTGCATCACCTTCAATGAATTCCACCCGGATCTTCAGGGAGGTGACAAAGGTCAGCACATCGGCCACGGATTTGGCGCCGCCGTCCAGCTTCCAGCCCGGATCGTCGAAGCTGACGGTCATGGTCTGCCAATCTTCGGTCACCCGGCGCGGGAAGGAGATCGAGGCATTCTTGCCGCGGCTGGCAATGTAGATGTCGCCGCGTCCGCCGAAGTCGTAAGGCGCAACATAGGTTCCGGGCTGGCTGCGGATGGTCACGGAAAGGCCCTTGGTGCCGGTCCAGTCGAACAACAGCTCGGGCCGGGCGCTCAGATAGCCATTGGTTCCGTCGCCCGGGGTAAAGGCCTCCAGCACGCCGCGGCCATCGGGGCCCCCATCAGGAAGGATGGAGAGGGTTGCGAAGTCGCCGGCCCAGCCTTGCAGCCCTTCGGCAAAGTTCACCGTGAAGCCCGGACCCGACGGGGCGGCTTCACTTGCGGGAGCAGTGACGACGGGCACGGCAATGGGGGCTGGCCCCACTTGCGCGAAACCCACCGGCTTGGTGGGGTCAAAGCCCGCGCCATAGCGGAGGGTTTTCGCCAACTGGTCGTGCAGCGTTTGCAGTTCGGCAGGATCTACTCCCGACCCTTCAAGCGTGAAGATGAAGCGTTTCTTGTCGCTGCGCGCCCGTTCGGTGACGTTCTGGATCGTGCGCAAGGGGCCGGTCACGCTGGTGATCCGCGTCACCGGCTCGTGGTCGATGATGACATTGTCCACCGACTCGATGCCCTC
>JBATAV010000109.1:0-6983 GCA_049662025.1 Paracoccaceae bacterium
CCGGCTTGCCGAAGCGGCGCTGGAGATGGGGTTCTACCTGTCGATGTCGGGCATCGCCGCCTTTCCCAAAAGCCATGATCTGCGCGAAATCTTCGCGCGCGCGCCGCTGGAGCGGATCCTGCTGGAAACCGACAGCCCCTATCTGGCGCCGCCGCCGCATCGCGGGCGGCGCAATGAGCCGGCCTATACCGCCTTCACGGCCAGGGTCGGCGCGCAGCTTTTCGGCCTGTCCGAGGCCGATTTCGCCGCCGCCACCACTGCCAACTTCGACCGGCTGTTCCAGAAAGCCGCAGCGCAGCGCAAGGCCGCCTGATGGCCAGGCTGGTGTTCACCATCCTGGGCTGCGGCTCTTCGGGCGGCGTGCCGCGGCTGGGCGGTGTCTGGGGCGATTGCGACCCGGAGAACCCCCGGAACCACCGCCGCCGCTGCTCGCTTCTGGTCGAGCGTATCGGCGCCGAGGGCACCACCACCGTCCTCATCGACACCTCGCCCGACATGCGCGCGCAATTGCTGGATGCCGGCATCGGTTCATTGGACGCCGTGGTCTATACCCATTCGCATGCCGACCACATGAACGGCATCGACGATCTGCGCCAGATCACCTACCGGATGCGCCACCGCATCCCGGTCTGGGCCGATGGCCCGACACAAGAGGCGCTGCTGTCGCGCTTTGGCTATGCCTTCGTGCAGCCTCACGGCAGCCCCTACCCGCCGATCCTGGACCTGCACACCATCAAGGGGCCGATCACCATTCAGGGCGCCGGCGGTGCGGTGACGCTGCAGCCCTTCCTTGCCGATCATGGCGCCTCCGATGCGCTGGGGTTCCGTATCGGCCCGCTGGCCTACCTGCCCGACGCAGTGGCCATCCCCGAAGACAGCTGGCCCCTGCTGTCGGGCCTTGAGTGCTGGATCGTCGACGCGCTGCGCCGCAAGCCGCACCCGACCCATGCCCACCTGGCCCTGACGCTGGACTGGATCGCCCGCGCCAACCCGGCCCGGGCAGTGATCACCAACATGCACATCGACCTGGATCACGCCACCCTTTGCGCCGAACTGCCGCCGCACATCCGCCCCGCCCATGACGGCATGGTGATCACCTACGACAACCAGCCCTGACCCCTGCAATTCATCCTGGGTCAAATACTCAAACCGCGCTGACCACCCGGCGCAAAGGGTCCCATGTCCGCGCTGATCGATGTCATTCTGCCGGTCTTTCTGGTCATCGGCTTCGGCTATGGTGCCACGCGCAGCGGTCTTCTGGCCGACAGCGCCATCGACGCGCTGATGCGCTTTGCGCAGAATTTCGCGGTGCCCTTCCTCCTGTTCCGCTCGATCGCGCAGCTCGATCTGTCCGCTGCCTATGAGTGCGGGCTGATGGTCAGCTTCTACACTGGCGCCTTCGCGGGCTTTGCCCTGTGCTTTGCCGGCACCCTTGTGGTCTTTCGCCGCCCGATCCCGGACGCGGTGGCCATCGGCTTTGCCGGGCTGTTCTCCAACTCGCTTCTGCTGGGTCTGGCCATCACCGAACGCGCCTACGGGCCGCAGGCGCTGACCGGCAACTATGCCATCATCTCGGTTCACGCGCCGCTGCTTTACGCCTTCGGGATCACCTTGATGGAATGGGCGCGCACCCGCGGGCGGGGGCTTTCGGCGGTGGCCCTGGCGCGGCAGACGGCGCGGGCCATCCTCAGCCAGGCGCTGGTGATCGGCATTCTGGCGGGGTTTGCGGTGAACCTGGCCGGCAACCCGTTGCCCGCGGCAATCTGGTCGGCGGTCGACATGATCGCGCGCTCGGCCATTCCGCTGGCGCTGTTCGGGCTGGGCGGCGTGCTGGTGCGCTACCGGATCGAGGGCGACATCGGCCCGGTGGTGCTGGTCACCTTCGCCTCGCTGATCGTGCACCCCGGCATTGCCTGGGGTCTGGGGCGGCTGGTGTTTCACCTCGAGACCCCGGCCCTGCGCTCGGCGGTGATGACGGCGGCGATGGCGCCGGGGGTCAATGCCTATCTGTTTGCCCATATGTATGGGGTGGGAAAGCGGGTTGCGGCCTCGGCGGTGCTGGTGGCGACGGCGCTGTCGATCCTGACCGTCTGGGGCTGGCTGCAGATCCTGCCCTGAGCCGGAAAAGCCGGCGTCCCGGGTCGGGACGCTGCAAGAAATCAAGGTATTCCAAGGCTTTGCAGGCGGCGTTCAGGTTTTGTTAACCTTCACCGCCCCGTTCAAACGCCGGTCACCCCGCGCAGCCGGTCGGACCGCCGCCGCAACATCTCGATCGTCGCCAGAAGGGCGATCGAGATGATGACGAGGATCGTCGCCACCGCCAGGATGGCCGGGCTGATCGCCTCGCGGATGCCGTTCCACATCTGCCGCGGAATGGTCTGCTGGTCGGGCCCGGCGATGAACAGCACTGCCACCACCTCATCGAACGAGGTGACAAAGGCAAAGAGGCCGCCCGAGATCACGCCGGGCAGGATCAGGGGCATGATCACCTTGAAAAACGTGGTGCGCGGGTTCGCCCCCAGGCTGGCCGAGGCGCGGATCAGCGACTGGTCGAACCCCGACAAGGTGGCCGTAACGGTGATGATGACAAAGGGAATGCCCAGCGTGGTATGGGCCAGGATCACCCCCAGATAGGTGCTGGTCAGCCGCCCGCAATCCATCCCGATCAAGGCGCAGGGGGCAGAGTAGAAAAAGAACATCCCCGTGGCAATGATGATGATCGGCACGATCATCGGGCTGATCAGAATCGCCATGATCGACCGCCGCCACGGCATTTCCGGCCGCGACAGGCCCAGCGCCGCCAGCGTGCCCAACGATGTCGCAAAGATCGTCGCCCAGAAACCGACGATGATCGAGTTCTTCGCCGCCTTCACCCAGGCCGCATTGGTCCAGGCATCTTCCCACCAGGCGCTGTCGCGCACTGCCTCGGGCGCCTGCATCCCGTAGACCAGAAGCTGGTCATACCAGCGCAGCGAATAGCCCGCAGGGTCCAGCGTCAGCATCTTGTGCGAGAAGGTGAAATAGGCCTCGGCGTTGAACGACAGCGGAATCACCACCAGGATCGGCGCGATCAGGAAAATGAAGATCGCCGTGCAGATCACCAGATAGCTGTAGTGCCACAGACGCTCCAGCGGGGTGGCATAGGGGGGAAGGGCTGCCATGTCAGATCACCCGAGCTTGAGTTTGTCGATGCCCACCAGCCGGTCGTACAGCCAGTAGAGGATCAGAACCCCGGCCAGCAGCATCGCCGACAGCGCCGCCGCCATCGACCAGTTCTGCTTGGACATGTGGAACTGGATGAGGTTCGAGAACATCTGCCCGTCGGCTCCGCCGACCAGTGCGGGCGTGATGTAGTAGCCAACCGCCAGGATGAACACCAGCATGCCGCCGGCGCCGATGCCGGGCAGGGTCTGCGGCAGGTAGATTCGGCGGAAGGTGGTCCAGCTGGTTGCCCCCAGCGACCGCGCCGCGCGGGCATAGCTGGGCGGGATCACCCGCATCACCGAGTAAAGCGGCAGGATCATGAACGGCAGCAGGATATGCACCATCACGATGATGGTACCGGTCATGTTGTACATCATGTCGAGCCGGCCATCTTCGCCGATCAGGCCCATGTTGACCAGCGCGCCATTGACCACGCCCTGGCCCTGCAACAGCACGATCCAGCTGGTGGTGCGCACCAGAAGCGAGGTCCAGAACGGCAACAGCACCAGGATCATCAGCAGGTTGGCCTTGGCCATCGGCAGCGTCGCCAGAAGATGCGCCACCGGAAAGCCGATCAGAAGGCAGATTGCGGTGATCATCGCCGACAGGAGGATCGTCTTGACGTAAAGATAAAGGTAGATGCGATACTTTTCGTCGGCCTTATGCAGGCTGCCGTCGGGCCCCCGCTCCATGTCGGCGGCGAGGATGTAGAAATCGGCGGTGATCGCCGAGGCGGCCCCGCGCATCGCCATCCAGACCGCCGGGCTGTCCCATTTCGGGTCGATGGCCAGGAAGGATTCGTGGTAGGGCGGCACCAGCTTGTCGGCGTCGCGCGCCGTCTTGGTGAAGAGCGAGCGGGATTCCGGCAAGGTGTAGTTCACCCGCGTGCCCGCCTCGCCCGCCGTCCGGTTTTCCTTCATCGCCTTGAAATCCGCCGCAAGCGCAGCAAAGGCCGATTCTTCGGGCAGGGTGCCCTTGGGATTGGCGGCGAACCAGGCCGAAATCTCGGGCGCATTGGCCGAAAACCCGTCGTGGTGCACCGAGCGGTACAGCATCTGTCCGATCGGGACCACGAAGGTGAGGATCACGAAAGCCAGCAGTGGCAACACCAGAAAGAACGCCCGCCGCCTGGCGCGCGCCTGCGCCGCCTGAAGCGCCGCCTTCAGCGGCCGGCCATCGGCGGTGGTCAAGAGGGCAGTCGGGGCTTGGTCGGTGGTGCTCACGCGGTCACTCCGGCAGGGGGGCGGGGATCAGCGCGCCTGGGCGCGGCAAGGATCCGTTGGCCAGGGGGATCGGCGCGGGAGGTTTACCCCCCGCGCCGGTCGTCATCAGTTGGAGGCCAGCCAGGCGTTGAAACGCTCATTCAACTCGGTGTCCTTGTCGACCCAGAACTCGAACGAGGATTCCAGCGCGTTGGTCATGTTCTCGGGCGCGGTCGGCAGGTTCGGGCCCATCACGGTCTTGCCGTCCTGGTAAAGGATCTCACCCTTCAGCGACGACTTGCGGGCCGGGCCATAGCTGATGTAGGTGGCCGACGCCCGCAGACCTTCGGTCGAGGTCGCGAAGGCAATGAACTGCAGTGCCTCATCCTTGTGCGGCGCGCCCTTCGGGATGGCATACATCTCGTTCTCGTAGACTTGCGCATCCCAGACGATCTTGAACGGCTTGCCTTCGGCAACGGCGGCGTTGAAGATCCGGCCGTTGTAGCCGGTGGTCATCACCACTTCGCCATCGGCCAGCAGCTGCGGCGCCTGGGCACCGGCTTCCCACCAGACGACATCCTTCTTGATGGTATCGAGCTTGGCAAAGGCACGGTCCAGGCCCTCGGGCGTGCCGAGCGTGGCATAGACATCGGCCGCGGCGACGCCATCAGCCATCAGCGCGAATTCCAGCACCGCCTTGGCGCTCTTCTTGACGCCGCGCTTGCCGGGGAACTTTTCCAGGTCGAAGAAGTCGGCGGCCTTGGTCGGGCCGGCGCCTTCGGCGAACTTGGTGGTGTCATAGGCCCAGACGGTGGCCCAGATGTCGGTCGAAACCGCGCATTCGGTCACGGCACCGGGCAGGAAATCCTCCATCGCCGGGGTGCCGTCGCTGCCTGCGGGCAGGATGGCGGGGTCGATCGGCTCCAGCAGGCCCTCGTCGCAGAGGCGGATCGCGTCGGCATATTCCAGCGAGGAGATGTCATTGGTGACGTTGTTGGCTTCGACCATCGCCTTGATCGGGGTGGCGGGGTTGTCGGAGTCGATCATCGTGGTGGCGATGCCGGTGGCGGCGGTGAAGGGCTTGAGGTGCGCCTCGGTCTGCGCGGCACCATAGGCACCGCCCCAGGACATCACGATCACCTCGGCATTCGCGGCAAAGGCGAAACCGGACAGTGCGGTGGACAGGACAAGAATCTTCTTCATTTGCAGTCTCCCAGGTTGAACTTCATTTCGTTTGGTCGTGGCCGCGGCTTGGGCGGCTTTGGGTCAAGGGTCCAGCGCGCGGGCATCCTGCGGATGCCAGCCCACCTTGATCTTCTGGCCGGGCGACAGCTTGGTCTGGCCCAGCGTGTTGCGCATCTTCATCACGAAGTCGTCCGACCCCGCCACCCGCAGCCGGGCGCGCAGGATGTCGCCCATGTAGATCACCTCCAGCACGTCGGCGCTGATGGTGTGGGCGCCCGGCGGCATCATCTCGGGCTTGAATTCCACCCGCTCGGGGCGGATCGAGACCATGGTCTTCTGGCCCTTTTCGCGCACGTTCACCGGCGTCGCGTCGATCAGCTCTCCGGTCGCCAGCTTGACCAGCGCCTTGTCGCCCGACAGCTCTTCGATGGTGCCGGGCAGCTTGTTGTTCTCGCCGATGAACTGGGCGACAAAGCTGTTGTCGGGGCGTTCATACAGATCCGAGGGCGGCGCCAGCTGCTGGATGCGGCCATCGTTGAAGACCGCGATGCGGTCGGACATGGTCAGCGCCTCGGACTGGTCGTGGGTCACATAGACCACGGTGATGCCCAGGCTTTCGTGCAGGTGCTTGATCTCGAACTGCATGTGTTCGCGCAGCTGCTTGTCCAGCGCCCCCAGGGGTTCGTCCATCAAGACCAGCTTGGGGTCGAACACCAGCGCGCGGGCCAGCGCGATGCGCTGCTGCTGGCCGCCCGACAATTGCGCCGGGCGACGGGCGATGAAGCTGCCCATCTGCACCATGTCCAGCGCGTTCTTGATCTTTTGCTCGCGGTCGGACTTGCTCATGCCGCGCACTTCCAGAGGGAACGAGAGGTTCTCGCCCACCGTCATGTGCGGAAACAGCGCATAGTTCTGGAACACCATGCCGATGCCGCGCAGATGCGGCGGCACCATGTTGATGTTCTGCCCATCCAGCATGATCTCGCCATTCGTCGCGGTTTCGAACCCCGCCAGCATCATCAGGCAGGTGGTCTTGCCACTGCCCGACGGCCCGAGCATGGTCACGAATTCGCCCTTGGCGATTGTCAGGTTCAGGTCTTTGACGACAAGCGTGACGCCATCATAACTTTTCTGCACGTGGTCAAATACGACGAAAGTGTCGTTCCGGGGTTCTTTGGTCAAACCCTGTCTCTCCCTGAGGTAACGGCAGGTGGTCCTGCGCTGTTGTTGTCTGCGACGTAACCAAATGCAGTCCGCGAATGCAACGCTCAAGTGACACTTCCGGCCGTGTTAGTGCATTTGCGGGAAATCCGGGCGATGTTAGCGCCGATAGACGGGAAAGATGACTGAACTACCGGCGGATCCGGTCAATCCGCCGGGGCGGTCTGGCGC
>JBATAV010000110.1:0-6527 GCA_049662025.1 Paracoccaceae bacterium
ACCCACCGCGACTTCTGCCCCACCTGCGGCACCCAGATGACCTACCGCTCCACCAAATACCCCGGCGAGTGCCACTTCTACGCAGCCACCCTCGACCGGCCCGAGACCTTCGCCCCCACCGCCCACGTCCACACCGCCGAGCAACTCCCCTGGCTCCACCTCGCCGACGGCCTGCCCCGCAAATGACCCCGCCGTCCGGCACCAGCCACTTTCCTTTTGTCCGGCGCGCGGCCTAATCTGCCTTCCATGATCCAGGCGCTTTCCCTCCTCCTTCTCTTCCAGCTTGGCGGCGAGGCAGCCAGTCGCGCCGCATCGCTGCCCATCCCCGGCCCCGTGCTCGGCATGGTCGCACTGACCCTCGCATTGGCTCTGTCGCCCCGCCTGATGGCCCTGATGCGCCCCTTGGCCGAGGGCATCCTGGCCCATCTCTCGCTGCTCTTCGTCCCGGCAGGCGTCGGCGTGATCGGCCACCTTTCCGCCCTTGGAAGCATGGGCCCCGGCCTGGCTCTGGCCATCCTGGTCTCCACCGCCGCCGCCATCGCCATTGGGGCACTGACCTTCGCGGCCGTCGCCCGCCAGACCGGATCGGACGCGCAGGATGACTGATTTCATCGAAATCTGGAGCTATCTAAGCCGCGGCCCGCTCCTCTGGCTGACCGCCACTCTTCTGGCCTATGCCGCCGGCGACGCCTGCTTTCGCGCTGCCAACCGGATGCCGCTGGTCAACCCCGTGCTGATCGCCGTGGCGCTGCTGGGAGCGCTGCTCTGGGCCACCGCAACCCCCTATTCCACCTATTTCGAGGGCGCGCAGTTCGTCCACTTCCTGCTTGGCCCCGCCACGGTGGCACTGGCAATCCCGCGGGCGCTGAACCTGCCCCGCCTGCGCCGCGCGGCGCTTCCGGTGGCGGCCGCCCTTCTGGCCGGATCGCTGACCGCCATGGTCACCGCCCTTGCCATCGCCCGTGCCTTCGGGGCCGACCATGTGCTGCTGGCAACTCTGGCGCCCAAATCCACCACCGCCCCTGTCGCCATCGGCATCTCGGAAAGCCTTGGCGGATCCCCCACCCTGACCGCCGTGCTGGTGATCCTGACCGGCATCACAGGCGCAGTGATCGCCACCCCGCTCCTGAACCTTCTGCGCCTGAAGGACTGGCGCGCCCGCGGTCTTGCCACCGGCGTTGCCAGCCACGGCATCGGCACCGCACGGGCCTTTCAGGTACATCCGGTCGCCGGCGCCTTTGCCGGCCTCGGCATGGCGCTGAACGCCATCCTGACGGCGCTGCTCGCCCCCTGGATCCTCAGCCTTTTCTAGCCATTCCAGCCGCCCGCACCTGTTCGACCGTCGCATTGGTCGTCAGCATCGCCCGATCCAGCCGCAACTCGATGATCGCCGGCTTGCCGCTGGCTGCGGCGCGCGCATAGGCCGCCGGGAAATCGGCCTGCGCCTCCACCACCTCGCCATGCCCGCCATAGGCCCGCGCCAGATCGGCATAATCGGGGTTCACCAGATCGGTGCCGGAGACTCGGCCCGGATACTCCCGCTCCTGATGCATCCGGATGGTGCCATAGCGGCCATTGTTGGCCACCACCACCACCACCGCCGCGCCATGCTGCATGGCCGTCGACATCTCGTTCAGCGTCATCTGGAAACAGCCATCCCCGGCCATGCAGACCACAACCCGCTCGGGGTGCGCCAGCTTGGCCGCAATCGCCGCCGGAAAGCCGTAGCCCATCGAGCCGGAGGTGGGCGCCAGCTGCGTCCCATGTCGCCGGAACCGGTAATAGCGGTGCAGGAAGGCCGCGTAGTTCCCTGCGCCATTGGTGATCACGGCATCTTCCGGCAGGTTGGCGGCCATCCAGCCCACCACCTCTTCCATCCGCACCGCGCCCGGCGTGGCAACCGGCGTCTGCCAGCCCAGATAGTCGGCCCGCGCCTCGCGCGACCAGTCTTCCCAAGGCCGCACATTCGGCGGCACCAGCCCCGACAACGCCGTCACCATCACCGGCGCTGCAACCGCAATAGCCACTTCCGGCCGGAACACCCGCCCCAACTCCCCCGCATCGGCATGCACATGCACGATCCGAGGCGGCCGCGCCGGGTCCAGCAACTCATAACCCCCCGTGGCGATATCCCCGAGCCGCGACCCCAGCACCACCAGCAGATCCGCCGCCTGCAACCGCGCCCCCAGCTTGGGGTTCATCCCCACGCCCAGATCGCCGACATAGGCGGAACTGGCATTGTCCAGCCGGTCCTGCCGCCGGAACGTCACCGCCACCGGCAGGCCCCAGCTTTCGGCAAAGGCCTCCAACTCCTCCGCCGCCGCTGCACTCCAGGCCGGACCACCCACGACAACCAACGGCCGCTCCGCCCCGCGAATCGCGGCGGCCACCGCCGCCACCTGTGCCTCGGTCACACCCTGCACCGGCAGCACCGGCGGCGGCAGATCCGGCACATCACAAAGCGAAGACAACATATCCTCGGGCAGCGCCAGCACCACCGGGCCGGGCCGCCCGCTCATCGCCACATGGAACGCCCGAGAGATATATTCCGGCAACCGCTCCACCTGATCGACCTCGGCCGCCCATTTCGCCAGGGGGCCAAAAACCGCGCGGTAGTCCACCTCCTGGAACGCCTCGCGGTCGCGATGACCGCGCGCGATCTGGCCGACGAACAGGATCATCGGCGTCGAATCCTGCTTGGCGATATGCACCCCGGCGGCCGCATTCGTCGCCCCTGGCCCCCGCGTCACAAAGGCCACGCCGGGCCGCCCGGTCAGCTTGCCGGTGGCTTCCGCCATCATCGCCGCGCCGCCCTCATGGCGGCACACCACATTCGGGATGCCCCGTTCATACAGCCCGTCGAGCGCGGCCAGAAAGCTTTCCCCCGGCACGGAAAACACCCGGTCCACCCCGTAAGCCGCCAGATGATCCGCCAGAATCTGCCCACCGTGCCGCATGTCGCTCTCCTTCATTCGGCGCCAAGCTGCCCAATGCCGGCCCGAACTGCAAGGCCGACCTCCGCTTCATCTTGGCCCAAATATTCCGCAGGGGGTGCGGGGGGCGCGAAGCCCCCCGTCTTTCAGCCCTTCACCCGCAGTCCTTTGGGGTCATAGAGCGGCTCCAGATGTACCTCTGCCGGCACCCGTTCGCTGGCCACTTCCAGCTCATACCGCCCAGCGCGCACGAAATCCGCATCCACCCCTTCGGCCCGGCGCACATAGCCCAAGCCGATCGCTTTCCCGACCGTATGGCCAAACCCGCCCGAGGACAGCCAGCCGACCCGCTCGCCGTCGCGGTAAATCGTCTCACGCCCCAACAGCACCACCTCCGGCGCCGCGGTAAAGGTCGCCAGCCATTTCTTCACTCCGCCAGAGGCTTGCGCCTCCACCGCCCCGCGCCCGATGAAATCGACATTCGATTTCATCTTGCAGGCCCAGACCAACCCCGCCTCGACCGGCGTGTGATCGGGGCCGATATCCGCCCCCCAGGCGCGATAGCCCTTCTCCAGCCGCAGGGTCTCGATCGCCCGATAGCCCGCATTCACCAGCCCCAGACCCTTGCCCGCCGCCATCAGCGCCTCATAGACCGTCACCGCCACTTCAACCGGCATGTGCAATTCCCAGCCGAGTTCCCCCACATAGGTCACCCGCAGCGCCAGCACCGGGCATTTCGCCACCGAAACCCACCGCGCCGAGCCAAAGCGGAACCCCTCGTTCGACAGATCATCGCTGCAAACCCGCCGCAGGATCTCCCGCGCCTCCGGCCCCATCAGTGACAGCACCGCAAACCCCGAGGTCACATCCGACAACTGGCAATCCCCGGTCAGATTGCGGCTGATCCAGTCGAAGTCATGGGTGGCAAAGCCGGTGCCGGTGACGATGTGAAACTCATCCTCCGCCACCCGCGCCACCGTCAGATCACACTCGATGCCACCCTTGCGGTTCAGCATCTGGGTATAGGTCAAGGACCCCACCGCCCGATCGACATTCCCCGCCGCAATCCGGTTCAGATCGCGCGCCGCACCCGGCCCCTTCAGCCGGAACTTGGCGAAAGAGGTCTGGTCGATCAGCACCGCCGCCTCGCGACACGCCTGATGTTCGCGCGCCACGGCATGCCACCAGCCGGGCCGCTGATAGGAATAGCGATCTTCCGCCACCTCCCCCGCCTGAAGATCAGCAAACCAGTTCGGCCGCTCCCACCCCAGCTTTTCGCCAAATGACGCCCCCGCCGCCTTCAGATGCGCATAAAGCGGGCTGCGCCGCACCGGCCGGCACGACAGCATCTCCTCGCTCGGCCAGGCAATGGTATAGTGCTTGCCATAGGCCTCGACCGTCCGCTCCCGCACCCAACCCAGATCCCGATGCACCCGGCCGAAGCGCCGAATATCCACCGGCCACAGATCGAACGGCGGCTCGCCCTTCGCCACCCATTCCGCCAGCGCCATCCCGGCGCCGCCGCCCGAGGCAATGCCAAAGGCATTGAACCCCGCACCGATGAAAAGGTTTTTCAACTCCGGCGCCTCGCCCAGGATGAAATTGCCATCCGGCGTGAAACTCTCCGGCCCGTTCAACAGCTGCTTCACCCCCGCCGTGGCCAAGGCCGGAACCCGCGCAATCGCGTTCTCCATGAACTGCTCATAATGGTCCCAATCCGGGGTCAGCGTCTCGAAATGAAACCCCTGCGGTATCCCTCCCGTCGCCCACAGCTTCGGATTCGGCTCATAGCCGCCCCAGACCAGCCCGCCGACGTCTTCCTTCCAATAGGTCAGCCGGTCCGGGTCGCGCAACGTCGGCAGCCCCGGCGTCACCCCCGCGATCTGCTCGGTGATCATGTACTGATGCTCCACCGACACCAAGGGCACATTCACCCCCACCGATGCCGCCAGATCGCGCGTCCACTGCCCGGCACAAACCACCACCTTCTCGCACTCGATGGTACCAGCCGAGGTCTCCACGCCCCGCACCCGCCCATCCTCGACAAGGATCCGCAAAACCGGCGTATCCTCGAAGACCTTCACCCCCGCCATCCGCGCGCCCCGCGCCAGACTTTGCGTGATATCCGACGGATTCGCCTGCCCGTCCGTCGGCAGATAGGCAGCACCGACCAGATCGTCGATCGTCATCAACGGCCACAAATCCTGCGCCTCTTTCGGCGTCAGAAGATGCATCTCCAGCCCAAAGGAATGCGCCGTCGTCGCCTGCCGTTTCACCTCGGTCCAGCGTTCGGCATTGCAGGCCAACCGCAACCCGCCGTTCATCTTCCAGCCGGTCTGCAGCCCGGTCTCCTGCTCCAGCGTCCGGTACAAAGCCACCGAATGCCCCAGCAATTGCGTGATATTGGCCGAGGTCCGCAACTGCCCCACCAGCCCCGCGGCATGGAACGTCGTCCCCGAGGTCAGCTTCTTGCGCTCCAGCAGCACCGTATCGGTCCAGCCCAGCTTGCCCAGATGATAAGCCACCGAACAGCCGACAATGCCGCCACCGATGACAACCGCCTTGGCGGTAGAGGGAAGCTCGCTCATCTCATGCCTCGAATGCGGCAAGTGCCGCGCGATAAGTTTCCAGATTGCCGGCCGTATAACCCGCAAAGTCGAAGTCGAGTTCGGAGTGCAACTCCGACACCATCGACCACATGGTTTCGCGCAACGCCGCCGCCGCCTTCATCGCGCGATAGGCCCGCCACAGGCCCGCATCCGGGTCGCGCCCGAAATAGCTGGCCAGCAACCAGCCCTCATCCGTCGCCGACAGCCCGTTGTTCGCCGCCAGCCCGCCCAAGTCGAACAGCGGAGAGTTGAACCCCGCATAATCCCAGTCGATCAGCCAAAGCCGCGCGCCATCATGCAGGAAGTTCGCCGGCAGCAAGTCGTTATGGCCAAAGACCAGATCAATCGGCCCCACCGCCGCCTCCAGCCGCGCGGCATCGTCCAGAAGGCCGGGGATCAGCGGCAGATGCCGCGAGGCGCCATCGCGCAGCGTCCCGGCATAGTCGCGCAGCACATGGAACACCCAGAACACCAGCGCAGGCCCACGCAGATGGCGCGGAATATCCCGATGCGCCCGGCCGACCAGCGCCAGCGCCTGCTCCAGCATCCCGCGTTGCTGCAAATCCTTCGCGGCCAGCGTCCGCCCCTCGACAAAGTCGATGACCAAGGCGCCGGGTTCATGGTGCAGCACGGCGGGCGAAACCCCGGCCTCATACGCCGCCTTGCTGGCCGCCAACTCGTTGAACCGCATGATCTGATGCACCGCGATGTCATCGCCGATCCGCACCACCACGCGCCGCGCGCCGTTCCGCACCACGAAGTTACGGTTGGTGATGCCGCCGCCCAGCGGTGTAATCTCCACCGTCCCGGTCCAGCAGGCCAGCCCGCGCACCTTGTCTTCTGGTGTCATGCCCCCTCCAGCCGCGCCCGTGCGCCCGCCGCTGCCGCCCCGATCAGCCGGTCGGCGATGATGGCAATCGCCGCCACGCCCAGCCCGGCCACGATGCCACGCCCGACCTCGGCCTTGGCCAGCGCGATATACACC
>JBATAV010000111.1:0-1601 GCA_049662025.1 Paracoccaceae bacterium
CGCCCGCAGGCTGATGTCGCGCGCCGCCCCGATCGGCACCGCCACCATATGCAACCCCGGCGGGATCACGCCGCCGCCCGACCGCCCCTGCGCGGAACTGCTCATCCGCGTGCCTTCGACAAGTTTACTTCGCGCAAGGAAACAATTAACCTGCCCACAGTTGCCACGCCTTTTCACGAATGGGGAAGTGTCCATGTTGTCCGCAATCCGCCGGGCCCGCAAGTCCTTGGGCTTGCTTGTCTCCCGCCTTTTCCTTGTCATCCCGGCGCTTGTGCTGGCGGCCTGCGTGCCTGCGGGCGGCCCCGCCACCGGCGGCGGCCCCAAGGTCAACGGCAAGACCCCGGTGGCCGTGGCGCTGCTGGTTCCCGGCGGCTCGGGGTCGGCCAGCGACTCGATCCTGGCGCAAAGCCTTGAAAATGCAGCCCGGCTGGCGATGGCCGATCTGTCCGGCGTCACCATCGACCTGCGGGTCTATCAGACCGGCGGCAGCCCCGGCCAGGCCCAGGCCATGGCCATCAAGGCGATCGACGAAGGCGCCAGCATCATCCTTGGCCCGGTCTTCGCGCAAGAGGCCAATGCCGCAGGCGTGGCCGCCGCAGGGCGCGGCATCTCGGTGCTGGCCTTCTCCAACAACACCGACATCGCCGGCGGCAACGTCTTTGTGCTGGGGCCGACCTTCGACAACACCGCCCGCCGACTGGCCGGCTATGCCGTGCGGCAGGGCAAGAACCGCGTCATGATCGTGCATGACAAGAACACCGCCGGAGATCTTGGCAAGAAAGCCATCCAGAAGGGTGTCGCCGCCGCCGGTGGCACGGTCGTCGCCGTCGCCTCGTATGAATTCTCGCAAAACGGCGTCACCGGGGCGGCCCCCGGCATCGTCCAGACCGCCCGCGACACCGGCGCCACCGCGATGTTCCTGACCGCCGACACGGCGGGCGCGCTGCCACTGCTCAGCCAGATGCTGGTCAACAGCGGCCTCGACACCGCCACCTCCAAATTCCTCGGCCTGACACGCTGGGACATCCCCGCCGCCACCCTGTCGCTGCCCGGCGTGCAGGGCGGCTGGTTCGCGCTGCCCGATCCCGCCCTTTATGCCCAGTTCCAGTCGCGCTATCAGACCGCCTATGGCGCGGCGCCGCATCCGATTGCCGGGCTGGCCTATGACGGTATCGCCGCCATCGGCGCGCTGGCGCGGTCAAAAAGCGATCTTGGCCCGCGCGGGCTGACGCAGAACGCAGGCTTTGTCGGCGTCACCGGCATCTTCCGCTTTCGGGCCGATGGCACCAATGAACGCGGCCTTGCCGTGGCTGAAATCCGCAACAACCAGGTCGTCGTGATCGACCCCGCCCCCCGCAGCTTCGGCGGCGCCGGATTCTGATCCGGCCCGCAGATTGGAACGCGCCATCCCCCGCCTGACCCTGACCGAAGGGCCTCTGGCCGGGCGGCCTCTGCTTTTGCCTGCGGCCGAGATCATCGACCCGGCCGCGCTGATCCTTGCCATCACCGCCGATCTTGCCGCCGCCAGGGATGCCCCCGACGATACCCCCGACGACGCCCGCGCCGCGCGCGCCATCGCCGTGGCGCATCTGGCCGAGGCG
>JBATAV010000112.1:0-3301 GCA_049662025.1 Paracoccaceae bacterium
CAGACAGGCCCAAAACCGAGCCGTGGCGCAAAAACTCGCGCCGGCTGACACGGCCATCGACAAATCCGTCGATGAGGTGATTTTCGAGCGGGCTGCGGCCTTTGCGCAGCAAGTCAAGAAGCCGGTGGTTCCGTTTCATTGATCTCTCCTGTTGCAACCCCGGGATCTGCGCCCGGGTGTTCTTTGGTCGGGACTCAGCCCCCGCAGGGGCTATTCAGCAGCCAACTGTTAAAATCCGTCAACACTTATCGTCCGGGGCGCCCGACCACGTTCTTGTCCGCGCCAGAGCCAATGAGAAAGCCACGAGGTCGTGGTGCATTTGACCGCGTGGTCTGACATTATCGTCGCTCCCATTTCATCTATCCTGATGGGTTGGCAGGTCAGACGCGCACGCAGCCTATTGCCAAATCGAGTCGTGAGATTTATGTAAACTGTGATCACAGAATGAAGTCAAATGCAATATGCTTTGGCGGTGGGTCGCAACGGTCGGTCCGGTGTTGGCAATTGCCTGGCGGGAACGCAGGACACGCGCCTGAATCGTGGAGTGGCGACAAGATGGATGGCCCGACAAATGATGCCACAAGGACGCCGGAAAACCTGAGCGTCCCGATCTACAACGAACTGCGCCGGGCGTTGATCTGCGGGCGGCTGATGCCCGGCGATTCGGTGTCGATCCGGACATTGGCGCTTGGCCACAATGTCAGTACCATGCCCGTGCGGGAGGCGCTCAAGCTGTTGTCGATCGAGAAAGCCCTGATAGGCGAAGCGAAAAAGGCCTACCGCGTTCCGGACATGCACCCGCGCCAGGCCGCCAACTTGTTCCAGATCCGCGCGGTTCTTGAGGGAGAGGCGGCCGAGAATGCCATCGGAAAGCTTTCAAAAGCGGATTTCTCGCGCTTGCGGGCCATGACCAAGCGAATGAACGATGCTTGGGCGGCCAATGACGCCTGCCGGTTCCTGGATATCAATTTCGATTTCCATTCGCTGATCTACATGCGGGCAGGCAACGCAGACCTGTCGGACCTGATCGAAAGCCTTTTCGTGCGAACCGGCCCTTGGCTGGCGCACAGCATCATCAACCTCTCGGCCCCCGAAGACTGGAACAACGAGCATTTCGCCATTGTCGATTCGCTGGAAGCCGGGCATTTCGCCCGCGCCCGACTCCTGGTCGAGGATGACGCCAAATGGAGCATGGCCCTGCTTCGGCAACAATAGATCCCCGAACGGGCTGCTGCTGAAAAAGCTTGCAAGCTTTCACCATCTGTGATCACAGATGGGTAGACCTGACACTCCAGGGGGCGAGAGATGCACTGTGGACATCACGCAGAAACGGGCAAGGCGAGGGCCTGTCGGCAGGGCGCGCGGGATGCGCAGGGCGAGGATCCTGACGACCTGCGCCAATGCACCGGCAACATTCCGGGACGGCCGATGAAGCTCGAGATTGGTGCTGGACGCCGCGATGCCCTGCGCCTCACGGCACAGATGATTTCCCGAGCCCGGGTGCGCAAACCCTCAATTGGAAGAGGCTGAAGATGAAGACGACAGCGCGCGTGGTGGTGATCGGTGGTGGCGTGGTCGGATGCTCGGTGCTTTACCATCTGGCCAAGAGCGGCTGGACCGATGTGATGTTGTTGGAACGTCAGGAACTGACTTCGGGGTCAAGCTGGCACGCCGCCGGCGGGCTGTTCACCATCACTCGGCCCAACTCGGCGGCTGAAATGCATCGCTATACTTTCCAGATCTATAGCGAACTGGAACAGCAAAGCGGCCAGCCCTGCGGGTTCCACTTTACCGGCGGCATCAACATATGCCGCACTCAGGACGAGGTCGAGTCCAACGCGATCATGCAAAGTGCCTGTCGCCGCCTGGGCATCGAAAGCCATTTCATCTCGCTGGACGAGACAAAGGAACGCTGCCCGGTACTGGACACCAGCCACTTGGTTGGCGCGCTTTGGGAGGACGAGGGTGGCCATGTCGATCCTGCATCGGCAACGCAGGCCTTTGCCGCCGCGGCACGCCAACTGGGAGCGACCGTGCATCGCCATACACCGGTGACCGCGACGCGCCAGCGGGTGGACGGCAGCTGGGATGTGGTAACCGACAGGGGCACGATCCATGCGGAATATGTGGTCAATGCTGCCGGTCTCTGGGGGCGCGAAGTGGCGGCCCTGGCCGGCATTGAACTGCCACTTTTGCCGGTGGAGCATCATTATCTTGTGACCGAGACCATCCCGGAAATCGCGGCGCTGGGTTTCGAATTGCCGCAGATCAACGACAACGAAACCGGCTGCTATGCCCGGCAAGAGGGATTGGGCCTGCTGCTTGGCGCCTATGAAAGCACCTGCACCCACTGGGCCAAGGACGGCACACCAAAGAATTTCGGCCACGAGCTGCTGCCCGATGATATCGGCCGCATGAGCTGGAACTTCGAACAGGCGGTCAACCTGATGCCATGTCTCGGCGAGGCGGGCGTCAAGCGCATCATCAACGGCCCGATGATCTTTTCGCCCGATCTGTCGCCGTTGATCGGCCCGCACCCGGCGTTGCGGAACTATTTCTGCGCCAATGGCGTGATGGCAGGCTTCAATCAGGGGGCGGGCATCGGCCGGGTCTTGGCCGAATGGATCATTGGCGGCGAGCCGGGGCTGGATATCTTCAACTGGGACGTGGCGCGCTTTGGCGATTGGGCGGGCAAATCCTATACCGAGGCGCGGACGCGGTATTTCTATGAAAACCGCTGCGAAAAGGTGTTTCCCTATCAGGAATTCGACGCCGGCCGCCCGATCCAGACCCCACAGGTTTACGACCGGCTAAAAGAGGCAGGCGGTGTCTTTGGCGCATCCTTCGGGCTTGAGCATGCCAACTGGTTCGCGCCAAAGGGCATGGCGGCGAAAGACAGCCTGACCTACCGGCAACCGAACTGGTGGCAGCCGGTCGCCGACGAAGGCAAGCGCATCCGCAACGAAGTCGGGCTGATGGAGTTCTCGGCCCTGACCAAGCTCGAGGTCAGCGGTCCGGGCGCCGAGGCCTGGCTGAACCGGGTTCTGGCCAACCGGATGCCGAAGGTCGGGCGCATGACGCTGTCGCCGATGCTGACCGAGAAAGGCCGTGTTGCGGGCGATCTGACCGTTGCGCGGATCGCCGAAGACCGGTTCATGGTGCTGGGTACCGGCTATATGCAGCTTGCCTACATGCGGCATTTCCAGGCGTATCTGCCCTGTGACGGCGTTGACGTGAAAGACCTGTCACAGGATCTGGCGGGCCTGCATATCTGCGGGCCGAATGCGCAGGCGCTGATCGC
>JBATAV010000113.1:0-2785 GCA_049662025.1 Paracoccaceae bacterium
ACCACGAAAGACAGCACGAACCCGGTGGCAAAGGCCACCACCTCGGCCACCCAGACATAGCCGCCGCCGAACAGCATCCCGAAAACGAACTGGATCCCCAACAGCGCCCCGATCAGGCCGAACGCCCGGAACTGGTTGCCCCCCGTCGCCACCTGCCGCACCCAGATCAGAAAGGTGAAGGCCCCGATCAACCCGTAGACCGCCGGATAGCCGCCGATCAGCGGCACCCCGTTGCCCGGCACCAGAACCGTATAGCCCACCGCCCCCACCGCCGCCGAGGCCAGATAGATCAGCGCCACCGCCCACCAGCGAAACACCTCTCCCACCATCTTGCCCAAGGCCAGCAGCAGGACCACCACGAACAGCGCCGCGGTGAAATTGCCCTGCACCAGCACATAGGACACCACCCGATACATGGCATCCGGCGTCCAGTTGCCGGTCGCCCAGGCGTGCCGCAACAGATCGGGCGAAAATGCAAACCGCTCCAGCGCCTGATAGCGCCAGCCGATCCCCGCCTGTCCCCCCACCAGCCCGGCCTCGGCCAGCTGCAGAACCACCTCCATCGCGATCAGCGGCAAGGCCAGCGCCCAGACGATCCAGGGCAGCGGGTTCAGGGGCGGGGCGTTCGGGTCGCGGTTCATGCAGGTCTCCGGCGGGGCCGTTGACGCCCCTTCCCCCATCGTCTACGCGGATCACGCTGCCTTTTCCAGACGGAGCCCACCATGCCCAGCACTTTCGCCCCCCGCATCTTTTCAGGCATCCAGCCTTCGGGCGGGCTGACCCTGGGCAATTACCTCGGCGCATTGAAGCGGTTCGTCGAGAAACAGGACGAAGGCATCGAGACGATCTACTGCATGGTCGACATGCACGCGATCACCGTCTGGCAAGACCCCGACAAGCTGCGTCACCAGACCCGCGAAGGCGCCGCCGCCTTCATCGCCGCCGGCATCGACCCCGCGCGCTCGATCCTGTTCAACCAAAGCCAGGTTTCGGCCCATGCCGAACTGGCCTGGATCTTCAACTGCGTCGCCCGCATGGGCTGGATGAGCCGGATGACCCAGTGGAAGGACAAGACCGCCGGCAAGAACGCCGAAGCGGCCTCGCTTGGCCTTTTCGCATACCCTGCACTGATGGCGGCCGACATCATGGCCTATCACGCCACCATGGTCCCCGTGGGCGAAGACCAGAAACAGCATCTGGAGCTGACCCGCGACATCGCCATCAAGTTCAATGCCGACTATGGCGTCGATTACTTTCCGGTGGTCGAGCCCTTGATCGAAGGCGCCGCCACAAGGGTGATGTCCCTGCGCGACGGCACCAGGAAGATGTCGAAATCCGACCCCTCGGACCAAAGCCGGATCAACCTGACCGACGATGCCGACATGATCGCCTCGAAGATCCGCAAGGCCAAGACCGACCCGGCCCCCCTGCCCGACAATGCCGCAGCGCTGCGCGACCGCCCCGAGGCGCGCAATCTGGTCAACATCTACGCCGCCCTTGCCGGCCATACCGTCGATCAGGTGATCGCCGATTTCGCCGGCGCCCAGTTCGGCACCTTCAAGCCCGCGCTCGCTGATCTGGCGGTGGCGAAACTGTCGCCGATCACCACAGAGATGAACCGCCTGATGAAAGACCCCGCCGAGATCGACCGCATCCTCGGTACCGGTGCCGACCGCGCCGAAGCGATCGCCCGCCCGATCGTCGAGAAGGCGAAAGAGATCACCGGCATGATCCGCTCGCGCAAGGCCTAGGGCATGCGGCGGCTGATCCGCCGCCTTGCCCGCCTTGGGCTGCTGGCGCTGCTGGTGGTCTCGCTGATCTCGTTCGGCTGGGCCACGGTGCGGATCGTGCATGATCCGCTGTTGCGCCCGCTGATCGACCGCACCGCCGCCGGCTTTGCCGCCGCCCTTGACCGCGAAATGGCCCGCACGGCCACACCCGAGGCGATTGCCGCCCGGCTGACCGCACTTCTGGCCGAAACGCCGCGCAACTGGATTGCCATTCAGGCGGTCGAGGACGAGGCCGCGACCCGCTCCATCGCCCTGCCGCCGGACCTGACCGCAATCCGGCAAGCCGCCTGGGACGAAGAGTCCGGCATTCTGACCGTCGCCGGCGCCTGCCTGTCCTGCTCGGTCAACGCCGCCGCCTGTTCGCTGTCCGAAGTGCTGGTCTGCAACGTGCCGGTGGCGATGACGCCGATCGGCGATGTCATCGGCATCGGCAAGGCTGGAATCGCCGCCGTCAGCGGCGACGAGATCGACAAGCTGGATTTCGCGCTTTCGGCCATCGGGCTGTGCGCCACACTCGCCACAGTCGCCACCGGCGGCACCTCCTACACCCTGAAAGCCGGGGCATCCTTGCTGAAACTCGCCCGGAAGATGAGCCTGCTGCCGCCCCGCCTGGTCGCCCTTCTGGTCGATGTGGCCCGCCGTGGCATCCGCTGGGATCAGGCGATGCACTGGGACAGCCTGACCGACCCCGCCCGCCTGATCGTCCCCGAGGTGGTGGCCCCGGTGGCCGCGATAGCCGCCGACCTTGGCCGGACGACCGACCTGCTGGGCAGCACCCGCACGCTGCACCTGTTGCGCTATGTCGATGCGCCCGATGATGCCCGCCACATCGCCGACGCCGCCGAAAGCCTGGGCCCGCGTGTCGTCGGCACGTTGGAAATCCTTGGCAAATCGCGCTTCATGCGCGCCGCCCTGCGCTGGTCGGACGAGGCCGCGGCGCTGATCGCGGGGCTTCTGGGCACGCTGTTCACGCTGGTTTCCGCGCTGGTCTCGGC
>JBATAV010000114.1:0-3824 GCA_049662025.1 Paracoccaceae bacterium
GGCAAAGACCCACAGAGCCAGCGCCAACCCGGCCAGCAGGTCCACCGGCGCCTGCGGCAGGTCCAGCACCGCGAACCCGCGCCGCAAGGCCAGCACCAGCCCGATCGCGCCCAGAATCACCGAAAACACCGCAGGCGGCGTGCGTGCGAACCGGGCGACGCGGCGGGGCGGAAACTCCGGCGGCGGATATTGCTTTGGACGATAGCGGGCCGGCTCGGTAACCATGAGTATCTCCTTCGCCAGCATCCGAACCGCATTCTGCCCGCCCGTGCAAGCGCCAGCGATGCCGCATCCCGTGGCAACGCGGGCGCGTCCCCCCTCGATGGGGGGCAAGCCCGCTCCCCCTCACCGCCTTTTGTGGGTCTCGCGCCAGGGTCTTTCCCGGCAAGACGCATGGAAGACGCAAGAAAGACCCTCGCAAGACCGCCGCTGCCGTCCTTTGCACAGCCTGTCCCGCCAAAGGTCCGCTGGACAAGGGCGAAGCGGGCTTCCATTCTGCCTGCAGAGCGAAACCCCTGTCAGGAAATCCAATGAGCGGGCATGACACTGAAATCGGGCGACTGAACCTGCCCTTCGTCGGCATTTCGACCTTTGGCAAAAGGCCCTACCTTGGCGACTGGTCCGCCATAAAGGCCGATGCCGCCATCCTTGGCGCACCCTTCGATTTCGGCACCCAGTACCGCGCCGGCGCCCGCTTCGGGCCAAGGTCGATCCGCGAGGCCTCGACGCTGTTCAGCTTCGGTCTCGGCGGCGCCTATGACCACGAGGACGATTGCACCTATCTGGGGTCGGACGTCAGCATCGTCGACATCGGCGATGCCGACATCGTGCATACCGACACCGAAAAAAGCCACGCCAACATCGAGGTCGGCGTGCGCGCCATTCTCGATGCAGGCGCCTTGCCGGTGGTGCTGGGCGGCGACCACTCGGTCAACATTCCCTGCATCCGCGCCTTCGCCGGGCGCGGGCCGATCCACATCCTGCAGATCGATGCGCATCTCGATTTCGTCGATGTCCGTCACGGCGTGCGCCACGGCCACGGCAACCCGATGCGCCGCGCGGCCGAGCAGGAGCATGTGACCGGCATCACCGCGCTGGGCATCCGCAACGTCAGTTCCACCGCGAAGGACGGCTATGACGCCGCCCGTGCGATGGGCGATGATATCCTGTCGGTGCGTCAGGTGCGCAAGCTGGGGGTCGAGGGCGTGCTGGCCCGCATCCCCAAGGGCGCACGGCTTTACGTCACCATCGACATCGACGGCTTCTGCCCCTCGATCGCACCCGGCACCGGCACGCCGTCACATGGCGGGTTTCTGTACTACGAAGTGCTGGAGATCCTGCAAGGCGTGGCAAAGGCGCATGACATCGTCGGCGTCGATCTGGTCGAGGTGGCGCCCGATTACGACCACTCCGGCTCCACCGCCATTCTGGCCGCGCAGGTGCTGCTGAACTTTCTCGGCTTCATCTTCCACGCCAAGGGCAAATAGGACCCGCTGCCCTCAGCGATACTGCAGCGACCGCCCGTTCGAAAAGAGATGCACCTTTTTCGGATCGGCGGTCAGCGACACTGTCTTGCGCCGCACCTCGGGCCGGATGCCCGGCAGCTTGGCCACCACCTGCGCGGCCTCCCCGGTCTTTGCGAAGTAAAGCAGCGTCACCTCTCCCAGAGCTTCGGTGAACTCGACCACGCCGGTGAAGATCGCAGCGCCGTCGGTCTCGACCAGATCCTCGGGCCGCACGCCGATGTTGACCTTCAGCCCCTTGTCGGCGGCTTGCGTCGGCACCGCCGACAAAGCCGTGCCGCCATTGGCCAACTTGACCGTGGTCTGCGCGCCGGTATCGGTGATTTCGCCGGGCAGAAGGTTCATCGACGGGCTGCCGATGAATTGCGCGACGAATTCGTTTTCGGGGCGCTCGTACAATTCCAGCGGGCTGCCAACCTGGGCGATGCCGCCGCCTGCCAGCACAACGATGCGGGATGCCAGCGTCATCGCCTCGACCTGGTCATGCGTCACATAGACCATGGTCGAGTTGGGCATCGCCTCTTTCAACTGCGCAATCTCGATCCTTGTGGCCACCCGCAAGGCGGCATCGAGGTTCGACAAGGGCTCGTCGAACAGATAGACCTTCGGGTCGCGCACGATGCTGCGCCCGATCGCCACCCGCTGCCGCTGGCCACCCGACAGCGCCTTGGGCAGGCGGTCGAGATAGGGCGTCAGTTGCAGGATCCTGGCGGCCTTGTCGACGGCGGCGTCGATCTCGGCCCGGCTTTTCCGGGCGATCTTCAGCGCGAAACTCATGTTGTCGCGCACCGTCATGTGCGGGTAAAGCGCATAGCTCTGGAACACCATGGCGATGCCGCGCTGGGCGGGTGGCACGTCGTTCATCCGCTCGCCATCAATGAAGAATTCACCGCCGGTGATCTTTTCCAGCCCGGCAATCATCCGCAGCAAGGTGGATTTGCCGCAACCCGAGGGGCCGACGAAGACGATCAGCTCTCCGGTCTTGATGTCGAGGTTGATGCCTTTCAACACCGTGACGTCGCCATAGGCCTTTTCGATGTTTTTCAGCACCAGATCAGCCATTGATCCCTCCCTCAGGCCGCTTTTGCCAGACAGATGCCCCAGCCGGGCAACTGGACGCTGCCACCTTCGGGTGCCTGACTGCCGAGTTCCATTCCGATCACGTCCCAGTTTCCTTGCGGAAGCGCGACTTTTGCCGGGCTGTCGCCCAGATTGAAAGCGCAGAACAGCGTTTCGTCTCCACGCCGCAAGAACCGCACCACGGCGCCTTCCGCGGCAATATCTTCCATCGCGCCAAAGCGCAGAACGGCATGGGCGCGACGCAAGGCCAGCGCCCGGCGATAATGCGCCAGCATCGAAGCCGGGTCGGCATCCTGCGCCGCCACCGACAACGGGCGATGTGGTGCCTTGACCGGCAGCCAGGGCGTGCCGGTGGTAAAGCCGCCTGCGGCATTGTCGGTTGTCCAGACCATCGGCGTGCGACAGCCATCGCGGCCCTTGAACTCGGGCCAGAATTCGATGCCGTAGGGGTCTTGCAGTTCCGATTGGGCGATTTCGGCCTCGGGCAACCCGAGTTCCTCGCCCTGATACAGGCAAAGCGAGCCGCGCAGGCACATCAATAGCGCGGTGTAAGCCTTTGCGGCAGCGCCGGAAAGTCCCCAGCGGGTGATATGACGGACCACGTCGTGGTTGGAATAGGACCAACAGGGCCAGGCGTCCGGCGCCACCGCCGTCATCCGGGCAAAGGTCCGCACCAGAGACTCCGCCGTCAGCCGCGCGGGTTGCAGCATATCGAACGGGTAGCACATCTGCACCTTGTCGCCGCCCGCGGTATATTCGGCCATGATCTCAAGTCCGCGCTGGGCATCACCCACCTCGCCCACCGCCGCAGCCCCGAAAGGATCCAGCACCACACGGAATTTTCGCAGGAATTCAAGGTTCTCCGGCTGGTTCTTGTCAAAGAGATGCAGTTGGTGGTTATAGGGGTTCACGCTTGGCGCGATGGAATCGTTGCGCTGCTCTTTCGGCAAGGGCGGGTTGTCGCGCAGGTATCTGTCTGCGAAGTAGAAGTTGATGGTGTCGAGCCGGAACCCATCCACCCCCCGCTGCAGCCAGAACCGCGCCACCTCCAGCAGCGCCTCTTGCACCGGCGCATGGTGGAAATTCAGGTCGGGCTGCGAGGTCAGAAAGTTGTGCAGATAATACTGCTCGCGCCGTCCGTCCCAGGCCCAGGAACTGCCGCCAAACACCGAAAGCCAGTTGTTGGGCGGCGTGCCATCGGGTTTCGGCTCGGCCCAGACA
>JBATAV010000115.1:0-4643 GCA_049662025.1 Paracoccaceae bacterium
TCCCCAGGGTGATCGTCCTCAAGGCGACCGTCCCCAGGGTGATCGTCCCCAGGGCGACCGCCCGAAAGGCGACCGCCGCGACCGCAAGGATGGCGAAGGCTTCAAAGGTGGAAAACCGAAAGGCAAGTTCGCGGGCAAGCGCGACGACCGCCCCGGCGACAAGCACGGCGATCGGCCGCAGGGTGCCAAGACCTACGAATCCCGCCCGCCCCGGCATGAAAAACCGATCGACCCCGACAACCCCTTCGCCGCTCTTCTGGCGCTGAAGGGCAAGGTCTAGGCGTTTGGCCGGCCCCGGCGGAAAACCCGACGCACGCCCCCGGCTGCGCATCGACCGCTGGCTTTGGCAGGCGCGGTTCTTCCGCTCGCGCCCGCTTGCGGCCGAGGCGGTGCAAAGCGGTCATATCCGGGTGAACGGCACCCCGATCCACAAGCCCGGCCGCGATGTCATGCCCGGCGACACGCTGACTTTCCCGCAGGGAAACCGCATCCGGCTGATCCGCGTCACCGCGCTTGGCCAACGCCGTGGCCCCACGACCGAGGCGCTGGGGCTTTATCTCGACCTCGACCCGCAGCCCGAGACGCCAGAGATGCCAGAGACGCTTGAATGATCCGCGCCGCTGGCATAGTCAGCGTGCAAACGGCCGCTCCTTGGGTATCCCCATGACCTATATCGTCATCGACAACTGCATCGCCTGCAAATACACCGACTGCGTCGAAGTCTGTCCGGTGGATTGCTTCTACGAGGGCGAGAACATGCTGGTCATCCACCCGGATGAATGCATCGATTGCGGCGTCTGCGAACCCGAATGCCCCGCCGACGCCATCCGCCCCGATACCGAGCCGGACATGTAAGACTGGGTCGAATTCAACCGCAAATACGCCGCGAACTGGCCGGTGATCACCCAGAAGAAAGACCCGCTGCCCGACTATGAAGCCCGCGACGGCGAGACGGACAAGCGAACCAAGTACTTTTCCGACACCCCCGGCACCGGCGACTGACCCACCAACAACGCCGGACTGAGTCGATGAATGTGTTCACGATTCGCTTACACAGCGTCGATGATTCGCCAATTTTCGGAATTTCCCTTGAAATTCAGCGCTTCGCTGCGGCTGCGACATCTTGCGCCGCAGTTGGAATCACCCGGTTTTTGTGTTATGTTGCTTTCACAAATACGCATGAACGCCTGATCCCTGCCTCAGCGCCGCTTGCCTGAGACATAAACTTTCGTGACTTTGCGGCCGCTTGGCTGAAGGCTTCGTCTTCGGCAGAGCGGAAGTTGTCGTGAAACTGGCCCGACAGAGGAAAGACCGTATGACAAAGTCGAAGAAGCCCGAGTTCCGCCCGAACGAGTTCGTTGTCTATCCCGCGCATGGCGTCGGCAAGATCCTGTCGGTCGAAGAACAGGAAATCGCCGGTTTCCGGCTGGAGCTGTTCGTCATCCACTTCGAGAAGGACAAGATGACGCTGCGGGTGCCCACCCACAAGGCGACCGAGATCGGCATGCGCGCCCTTTCGGCCCCCGATGTGGTGTCAAAGGCGCTTGATACGCTGAAGGGCAAGGCCAAGGTCAAGCGGGCGATGTGGTCGCGCCGCGCCCAGGAGTATGAACAGAAGATCAACTCGGGCGATCTGATGGCCATCGCCGAAGTGGTCCGCGACCTGCACCGCACCGACGATCAGCGCGAGCAAAGCTATTCCGAGCGTCAGCTTTACGAAGCGGCGCTGGAGCGGCTGACCCGCGAAGTGGCCGCCGTGGCCGGGCTGGAAGCCCCCGCCGCACAGAAAAAGGTCGACGACGTCCTGCTGACCCGCGCCGCCTGATCTTTACAGCCCGAAACCCCGAACACGGCGGTCCATCAGGGCCGCCGTTTTCTTTTGCGCCCGGCCTTCTTTTGCGCCCGGTCTTCTTTTGCGCCCGTCAATCCCACTCCCGCAGCCGCGCCACATAGCGCGCCATGGTGTCCACCTCCAGGTTCACCGCATCGCCCAACGCCACCCCGCCCCAGGTCGTCACCGCCCGCGTATGCGGAATGAAATTGATCCCGAAGTCACGCCCATCAACCTCGTTCACCGTCAGCGAGGTGCCGTTCAGCGCCACCGATCCTTTGGGTGCGATGAACTTCGCCAGCTCTTCGGGCGCCCGAAACGTCACCCGCAGGCTGTCGCCTTCTGCCCGCAGCCGCACCACCTCGGCCACCCCATCGACATGGCCCGAAACGATATGCCCGCCCAGCTCGTCGCCCAGCTTCAACGCCCGCTCCAGGTTCAGCCGCTTGCCCACCGCCCAGCCTGAAAGGTTGGTCTTCGACACCGTTTCCGCCGAGATTTGCACCTCGAACCAGCCGCGCGGTGCAGTCCCCTTGTCCACCACCGTCAGACACACGCCCTCGCAGGCGATGCTGGCCCCGATGTCGATGCCGCCCACGTCATAGCCGGTGCCGATCCGTGCCCGCAGGTCGCCCTGCGGCTGCAGTGCCAGCACCTCTCCCACATCGGTGACGATCCCCGTGAACATCGCGCCCTCTCCTTTTGTCCCTGCCAGCTAGCCCCAGCCCGCGCCGAACCGCAAGCCCGCGCTGTGCCCAAAATTTGCCGCCCTTCTGCGGCAAGGTTAACCCCGCGACAAGGTTCCCCCTTCACACTGGCCCGGTTCCGGGCCTATGCGGGGGGCAACGGTGCAGGTGCAGATGCGGCTTTCGGGTCAGGGCAAGACATTTCTTTTCCTTCAGGGTCCGCACGGGCCCTGGTTCCACCGCCTTGCCCGGATGCTGCGCAAATCCGGTGCCACCTGCTGGCGCGTCGGCTTCAACCGCGGCGACCGCGCCTTCTGGCACGATGCCGCCTCCTACATCCCGTTCAAGGATCGCGCCGAAGACTGGCCCACCACGCTGGACACCATCCTCACCGACAAATCCATCACCGACCTGGTGCTTTACGGCGACACAAGGCCGATTCACGCCTGCGCGATCACCGCCGCCAAGACCCGCGGCCTGACCGTGCATGTGTTCGAGGAAGGCTACCTGCGCCCCTACTGGATCACCTATGAACGCGGCGGCGCCAACGGCCATTCGCGGCTGATGGACCAATCGGTCGAAGACATGCGCAAGGCATTGGAAAAGGCCGACATGGATCTGCCCGACGCCCCCGCCCGCTGGGGCGACATGCGCCAGCACATGTTCTGGGGCGCGCTCTACCACTGGTTCGTGATGACCGGCTTCTGGGACTACCGCAATTTCCGCCCCCACCGCGCGCTGACCGTCGGGCAGGAGTTCCTCTTGTACCTGCGCCGCCTTGCGCTGATGCCATTTCACGCGCTGGAACGCCGGATCGCCACCTTCCGCATCCGCCACGGCGGCTTTCCCTACCACCTCGTCATCCTGCAACTGGAACATGACGCGAGCTTCCGCGACCATTCCCCCGTCACCACGATGACCGAGTTTCTGGCCCTGGTGACCGCAGGTTTCGCCACCGGGGCGTCACCACACCACCATCTTGTCTTCAAGGCGCATCCCCTGGAAGACGGCCGCGTCGCACTGAAGCAGGAAATCTTCCGCCTTGCCCGCACCGATGGCGTGGCCGACCGCGTCCACTTCGTGCGCGGCGGCAAGCTGGCCGCCCTTCTCAACCACGCCCGCAGCGCGGTGACGGTGAATTCCACCGCCGGGCAGCAGGTTCTGTGGCGCAGCCTGCCGCTGAAAGCCTTCGGCCGGGCGGTCTACTCCAAGCCGGAATTCGTCTCGGCCCAACCGATTGAGCAGTTTTTTGCCCAACCGACCCGCCCCGATACCCGCGCCTACCGCGACTATCGCCACTACCTGTTGGAGACCAGCCAAGTGGCTGGTGGCTTCTACTCCTCGCGTGGGCGGCGCGAATTGCTACGACAGGTGGTAGACATGATGCTTGCCACCCAAGACCCGTATGATGCGCTGGTTTCAGGAAACGCGGCACCACGGCAACAGTTGCGCGTGGTGAACTGACCGCCGCGAAAAGCCGCGCTTTCATTTTCCTGCCGGATTCCCTAAGGTTGCACGCAAAACTTGAGGCAAATCCGAAAAGGAGCCCGAGCAGTGAATACCAAAGTTACCCGGAGGGCCGCGGTCCTCGGCGCGCTTGCGTCCGCCACACTGGCCGCAGGCTGCGGTCTGCCGCGACCTGGTCCGAACAAGAAGGAAATCTTCGCGGGCTCGGTCCTGAAGGGCGGCGATGCCTTCATCGTCACCGTCAATCCGCGCGTCACCCGCGCCACGGCCGTGTTGCCGTCCTTCGGCTTTTCGTCGAGGTTCCAGAATGCCGGGCTTGTCGGCTCGGACACCCTGGCGCCGGGCGACACGCTGGCGATCACCATCTTTGAAAACGTCAAGGATGACCCGCTTCTGGGCAACACCGGCCAGCGTGTCAGCGCGCTGCAAGAGGTGCAGGTCGACGGGCAGGGCAATATCTTCATTCCCTATGCGGGCAAGATCAAGGCCGCCGGGCAAACCCCGGACGGGTTGCGCGGCGCCATCACCCGCAAGCTGGACGCCCAGACCCCCGATCCGCAGATCACCGTCAGCCGCCTTGCCGGCGACGGCTCATCGGTGACCATCGCAGGCGCGGTCGCCGCCTCCGGCGTCTACCCGATCGAACGCCCGACCCGCAC
>JBATAV010000116.1:0-5840 GCA_049662025.1 Paracoccaceae bacterium
ACCTCTCGCCACGCTGACTGTTTCAGCGGCCGGTTAAGGTCTAATCAAAGCGGCGCGATCTCTCCCGCCATGGTGCAGCCGACCGGGTCAATGCAACGACCACATCGGCCGGCCCGTATTCGCCGATCTGCTCAATCACGGCCTCGGCTCGTTTGTAGCTGGACGGTTGCTCGGACGCATCGTCCTGGCCTGCGTGAAGGCGCAGGTCCTGCCAGGCCGTTTCTGCCGCCAGCATCTGATCGGACGTCAGAGCGCCCATCCGGCGACGTTTCTTGGTGCGCGAATAGTTGCGGCCCGCACCTTGCGGGGCAAAGCACAGGACGTGGCTCGCGTCGCGCCCGCACACCACCACCGCCTGTTGCCGGGTGCTGTGGTTGGCCCTTGTCGATGCGCAAATGACCTGGAGCATATAACAATAGTCGCGTCCTTCATCGGTATCCTCCGAAATCCAGGAGTTCTGTTTTGCGGTGCTAAGTGACCGCACGCAGCGAAACCGCGTGGCCACCTCTCCCACCGGGATGGTGCCCAAATGCCCCGCCACGCAGTCATCGGGCACGACAGCATCTACCTCGACCGTCGGGGGTCTTCAGCACTTCGGCCATAGTGGCCAGCACCTTGTCGATATTGTCCCTTTCATGAGCATTTTCGGCGCGGATGCTGACATGCAAATGCGCGGCACCCGTGACCTGAAGCGCCCGGGGATAGAGCCGCGACGGCGGCAGATCGGTCTGCAACATCGCGCGGGTCTCGGGCAACGTCCGGCCTTCGGCAAGCGCGGCATTGGCCCGCGCCAACAGGCCCGGAAACTGCAGGCCGGTGCAAGGGCCCCGGTCTTACAGTGTGGCCCCGGTCAGGGGTGCAATCGCATCGGTCATCATCTCATCTGCTCACATTCAATGCTCCGCCGACAAGGGTTTGGCGGACAGAAGTTGGAGCTGAAGTCCACCGGGCGTTCGCCGGTTATTCTGGCTGGAGGGGAGGGTTCGAACCCTCGACGAGCGGGACCAAAACTCGCTGTTCTGCCAACTGAGCTAACCTCCAATTTCAGGCCGCGGCGACAACGATGGATGAGAACGTCTTGCAACCCATTGCTCTACCCGCTGAGCTACAGCCCTTGCGGGCAGGCGGGGATCGAACCCGCGACAAATTTAGTCCCGTCCGGCATTCGTCGGGGTAGTCTGGCCGGGACGACAAGGGGGAAGATACCATAGGAACCCCGTCCGCACCGATGGACGCCCGAAAGGTGGGGGCTTGAACCCCACAGGTTTTCCCGATGCGCACTGTAATCCCTTCAGCATTCGCCCTGGTTTGTGTTGGTCCGGCGACAAAGTGGGGCGGAACAGTTTCGCTGAGCTACCGTGCGCGGGACGCCGGCGCTGCCCGCCCTCTTTGGCCGGCTGAGTTCGGTGACCGGACTTGCGGGGACCGAGCGCGCTGGCCTACTTTGAGAGCCGATAGCGGCGTGCTGTTTCTGGGCCAGATCGAAGAATTGGGCCTCGACGCCTAATCTGCCGTGTTGCAGGCGCAGGAAAGCGGGCGGTACTGTCTCGTTGGGTCAGATGCCGAGATGCCAGTGCGCTTTCATTTGGCGGTCGCCTGCGCGCAGGATCCTGGGCCGCTGGAGCGCAAGGGACGCCTGCTCCCCGATCTGCAAGCCGCCATGTCGCAATGGGTGTTCCGCTTGCCGGCCTAGCGCGAACGGCGCCAAGATATCGAGGCCAGATCCTGCACGAGATCGACGACACCGAAGCACAACTGGGCCGCAAGACGGGGTTCAATGCCGGTGTGCTCGCGCATTGCCTGGGCTTTGCCCGCGATCCGACAACCTCTTGGCCGGACAATCTGCGCGACCTTCGGGCCTCGGCCCACCGGATGGTGGTGCTGGCGGAACACGGGCGCATCACCCTGGCCATGGTCGAGACGGGGATCGGCGCCCTGTGTGGGCAGTGGGCGGCGGCCGCCGCCGGTACCGACGTGCGAATTCTGGCCGAGGTTCTGGCGGACCCCGGCACATTGGACGAACTTGACCGCGCGCAACTGGCCGCCGTCTGCCGCGAAAGCGCCAGCCTCCCGGCCGCAGGACGCCGCCTGTTCACCATCTCGCAACAGAAAAAGACCAGCCAGAACGATGCCAACCGGCTGCGCAAATATCTGGCCCGGTTCGGCCTGGATTGGGGCTGCGTGAACTGACCCGCCTTCGGCCCGGCGCCAAGGACTTGCAGCCCGGTGGTTCGGCAAACCTCCCTAATAGCGCGTCGTCATCCGGTAACCCATGCGATAGCTCAGTCTGACCAGCGTAATCGCCGCAGACTGCCACCAGGTCGCGCGCTCGACCGTGAAGACCGGCTCGCCCGGTTCATGGCCCAGTTGATCGACGATCCTGGCATCGGCGGCGCAGGCCATGAAGCTGATCTCGACTTCGGAAAACGGTACAGTGGCGATCAGCCATTCGTTCGGGCCGGTCGCGCTAAAATCCTGCTCCAGCACTTGCGGCAGGGCCGTGGAATTGATCCAGCGGTCTTCCAGCTGAAAAACGCTACCATCGGCAAAGTGGACGCAGACAAGATGCAAGACCTCGGCTTCCGCACCAAGGTTCATCCGTGCGCGCAGCCAGTCGGGCGCCTTCAGCGTGTCGCGCGACAGCAGCGCATAGCGATAGATTGCCCCCGATTTCTCGATCTCGGCGCGGACTATGGGCATTTCGAACCGGGCCTGCCGCACCGGCGCCATGCGCACGCGGGTGCCCGCCTTGCGGCGGCGATCAAGAAAGCCAAGGTCGGTCACCTCGCGCAGCGCGCGGTTCATCGTGGTGCGCGAACAGCCGAATTCCTCGGCCAGTTCAACCTCTCCGGGTAGATGGGTGCCCGGCCCCCAGGGGCCATCGGTGATGCGGCGGAGGATTTCGGCCATGACCTCACGGTAGGTCGTGCGATCGGCCATAGGCTCTGGCGTCAGCATGTCCGAGGGCATTTCCTTTTCTTTCCTTGGCTTTTCGTGACCGGTAGCGGCCATGATAGGGGTATCCCAGCTGCGTCGGCAAGGATGCCGCCTCCCCGTGTCAGATCGCCGCCATCAAACCGGAGACCGCCTTGCGCCAACCATCGATGATGCTTTCGCGGTGAATATGTCGACCGCTGCGCACCTGATGCCGCCCGGCTGACCACAGGTCGGTCACCACGGTGTCGGGTGCCGCAAAGGCCAGCCCATCCAGGATCTGCGCCGGGCCAAGGGCGCACAGGCTGGGATGGGTCAGGTCGATTGCAGTCAGGTCAGCCAGCATGCCCGGTGCGATCTGCCCGGCCTTGCGCCCCAGAGCCTGCGCCCCGCCTTTGGCCGCCCCCAGATACAGGGTCTGCCCGACCGACCCTTCGCCCGGCACCATAACGTTGCGGGCAATATCGCGCAGGCGCTGGCTGTATTCCAGCGTGCGCAATTCCTCGGTCAGCGATATCCGCACGTTGCTGTCAGAGCCAATCCCGAAGGCGCCGCCGGCAGCCAGCCACTGCGGCCCGTTGAACGGCCCGTCGCCCAGATTGGCCTCGGTAATCGGGCAGAGGCCCGCCACCGCACCCGAGCGGGCCAGCGCTTCGGTTTCGTCAGCCGTCATATGCGTCGCGTGAATCGTGCACCAATTGGCGCCAATCGGGGTGTTGGCCAACAGCCATTCCACCGGCCGCGCGCCCAGCCACGCCTGAATATCGGCCACTTCCTTGGGCTGTTCGGCAACATGAATGTGGATCGGGTTGCCCATCGCCAACGGCAGGGCGTGGGCCAGATCGTCCGGCGTGGTGGCACGCAGCGAATGCGGCGCAATGCCGACGCGGGTATCGTCGGGCAGGGTGCGGGCAGCGGTGCGGGCAGCCTCCAGCAGCCGGGCAAAGCGGTCGACATCATTGCCAAAGCGGCGCTGCCCCTCGGCCAAGGGTTGCGCCCCCGCGCCGCCATTGGTGTACAGCACCGGCAGGTGGGTCAGGCCGATACCCGTCTGGCCTGCAGCCGCCAGGATACGCTCGGACAACTCTGCGATATTGGCATAGGGTGCGCCGCCCGGCTGATGATGCAGATAGTGGAATTCGCCTACCGCAGCATAGCCGGCCTCTTGCATCTCCATGAACACCAGCGCCGCAATCGCCTGAATCTGCTCGGGCGTCAGGCTGGCGGTAAAGCGATACATCAAATCGCGCCAGGTCCAGAAACTGTCCCGCCCCGCGACGCGATGCTCGGTCATTCCCGCCATGGCACGCTGAAAGCTGTGGCTGTGAAGGTTCGACAGCGCGGGCAGCAGAGCCTGCACATCGCAATCGCCGGGACGCCTGCGGACCCCCGTCGCCACTTCGGTGATCCGGCCTTCGGCGTGCGAAATGCGAACATCCTCGGCCCATCCTTCGGGCAGCAGCGCGTGGCGGGCAAAAATCACGATGGCGACTCCTTATGTGTAGACATAACAGCTATAGTTGAATACATAGCGACTCGGCAACCAAATTCGTGAGGCTTGGCCCGTGCAACAGACCCCCACCATTCTGACTAACTGCCGCGCAGCCACGATGGCCGCTGGCAGCTATGGCCTGATCGAAGACGCCGCCCTTGTGCTTTCGGGCGGGCGCATCCTATGGCTCGGGTCCGATTCCGATCTGCCCGCCACGCATCGCGGCCTGCCGTGCCACGACCTTGGCGGTCGTCTGGTGACCCCGGCGCTGATCGACTGTCACACCCATGTCGTGCATGGCGGCAACCGCGCTGGCGAATTCGAGATGCGCCTGCAAGGCGCCAGCTATGAAGAGGTGGCGCGCGCCGGTGGCGGCATCATCTCGACCGTGACGGCCACGCGGGCGGCGTCGGAACAGGCGCTGATTGCGGCGGCCCTCCCATTTGTCGATGCGATGATCGCGGAAGGCGTCGCGGTGATCGAGATCAAGTCCGGCTACGGGCTGGAGGCTGAAACCGAACTGCGGATGCTGCGCGCGGCGCGGGCCATCGGCCATTTGCGTCCGGTCACCATCCGCACCAGCTATCTTGCCGCCCACGCCGTGCCGCCCGAATACAAGGGTCGCGCTGACGCCTATATCGACGAGGTCTGCCTTTCGGCCCTGCGTAGCGCCCATGCCGAAGGGCTGGTCGATGCGGTGGACGGGTTCTGCGAGGGCATCGCTTTTTCGCCCGCTCAGATCGAGCGGCTGTTCAGGCTGGCGGTCTCGCTTGACCTGCCCATCAAACTGCATGCCGAACAGTTGTCGAACCTTGGCGGCGCGGCCCTTGCCGCCCGCTATGGCGCGCTGTCGGCGGACCATCTGGAGTATCTGGATGAAGCGGGCATGCAGGCCATGGCCGCCGCAGGCACGGTCGCGGTGATCCTGCCCGGCGCTTTCTACACCCTGCGCGAGACGCAGATGCCGCCGATTGCGCAATTGCGTCAGCATGGCGTGCCGATGGCGATTGCCACCGACATGAACCCCGGTTCCTCGCCGATGTCCTCGCTTCTGTTGGCAATGAACATGGGCTGCACTCTGTTCCGGATGACGCCGGAAGAGGTTCTGGCAGGCGCCACAATCCATGCCGCCCGTGCGCTGGGGCTGGCAGATCGCGGCACCCTTGCGCCGGGACAGGTGGCCGACCTTGCCGTCTGGAACGTCACCAATCCCGCCGAACTGGCCTATCGCATCGGCTTCAACTCCCTGCACACTCGCATCATCGGAGGCGCTCTGTGACCGCACTGACCCTGACCCCCGGCGCCACCACGCTGGCCCAGCTGGAACGCATCTACCGGCAGCAGCTGCCCGTCACGCTGGACCGCGCCGCCAAACCCGGCATCCTGCGCGCGTCGGCGGCCATTGCGGCGGCTG
>JBATAV010000117.1:0-2636 GCA_049662025.1 Paracoccaceae bacterium
GCTCTTGGCCAGATCGACCCCAACTATGGTAATCTCTTCCATGGACGCCCCTCCTCTGTGGCGATTTCGACATCACCACCATGGCACATTGCGATGCCGTCGGGCGGGGGTGTCCACACCATCAGAAATGAGGGGAGGCGGCCGCAGACCAGTCGGGGCGCAAGCAATGTCCGACTCCCGGAGTTTGTCGGGCCGGTCCGCCGTCAACTGGCGGTTCACTTCATTGGTGGGGCAAGATCGGAGAGCATCCGGATTAATCGTGACGGCCTTCTTGTCGCGCCCGACACCTTCGATCCCCATGCTGCGCATCTACCGCCGCGCCGTGCCCGAGAAAGCTTCCACGACAAGTGGCTCATGTCGAAGTGGATCGATGGAAACCGGCGAGAGCGGGAGCACGCCACAGAACAGTTCAGTTGTGTGGCAGACCAGTCCCTTCGCCATGAAGCCCGGATTCTTCCGACACAGAACTCAGATCGCGGAAACGATCGAGTAGTCCGGCGTGCCGTCCCAAACCAGGTCCCATGACGCTCCGGGTCGAACGTTCTGGATGGCATTGGGTTCAAAGCAGACCAGACAGTTTTTTTCCCCAGGAACGGACGCCCTGACAGACGGGTAGATCAACCCGCGCGATCCATCTCGGCGCCGACGTTCGGCCAGACTCTGGCCTTCAGGATAGCCGATCGCCGGATCGGGGTTGAGTGCGATATGCTCGGGCTCATCCGTCATGTCGTCGAAAATGCCGATGAAGTCGGCGAGCAATTCAACGTAGCGGGCGCTGTCGACAAGAAGCCCTGTGAAGCGAAGCTCCCTTGTCCTGTGCCAAGCGACCTCGGCCACCGAGACCATGACGTTCCAGCTGCAATACCACGCTCCCCGTTCGGCCGAGTTGAAACGGTTGCCGCCCGCGCGCGTGTAGGCAAACGCTGCATTGACATGCGTGTCGCCGTAGATCCGCAGATCCCGGCTGCGTCTCCGCCAGGCGAGTTCGCGCGGGTCGAGGTGCGGGTTCCGGCCACGCTCGGCAAGCAGCCGGACGCTGGTCATCCCCTCGATCTCCGCGAGGATCTCCATGTCGTCGTCGGAATCGACCAGGCCCCGCAGTGACGGCGGCTTGTGGTAGGTGGCGGGCAACAGACGAACCAGACCGCGATCAGAAAGTTCGGTCCGCTTCATGCACCGCCCCGAAGCGCGTCGAGATAGGTCCGAACCGCGAGGATTTGCGGCAAGCCGCCATCGATCGCCGTGTCGATCGGCCGGGCGCCACCGAAAAGCGGGCCGGTGTTCGGGCGCGTGAACCAGGTCTTTGCAAGCGGCTCCGAGAAATAGAGCTCGAGCGATTTGTAGATACCGATCACCGCGCTAAGGCGCAGGAGCTGGTCTTTTGTAAGTTCGCCCGCGAAGTCCGGTTTCTTCGCACGTTTCCAGGTACTTTCAGACATGTCTGCCAATGCGGCAGCTTCCCTCAGACCGAGGGACCAAGTATCGGCAACGCGCGCATAGGCTTTCAAGGCGACAGCATTGATTTGTGCCGGCTCACGGATTCTGGCTGCTACCTGCATTTTAGCCTCCTGTTACCCCAAGATAGTCCATATGATCCCGAAGTAAAGATCAAATGAACCAATCGCCCTTTTTCTTGCAGATATCGGGCACGTCAGCCCGCTGCAATCTGCTGGAATGGAACTCGCCCAAACCGCTGCGCGATCCCGATTGACGGATTCCGATCCTGGACACTCTCGTCCAGAGCAGCAATCCGGATCGGTCACGCAAGTGTCCTGCTGCGTCTCAGCCGGGAGATCTCGAAATGGCTGCGGAAGACCTTCGAGAATTGCGACGTTGAATTGAATCCGCAGGCCATGGCGATTTGCGCGATGGGCTGTTCAATCTGCACAATCAGATTTCGGGCGCGGTGCAGGCGCAGCTCGGCCATGTATCTCTTGGGCGATGTGTTCAGATGCTTTCCGAACAGCCGTTCCAGTTGGCTGGTCGAGATGCCCAGATGCGCGCCAATCCCGCAGGGCGCAATAGGGGATTCGATAGTGTCTTCCATCAGGGCAATCGCCCGCGTCAGGTGGCCGCTGCGCATGCCATATGGGAACCGAGCCGGCATAGGCCACGCCACGCGTCTTGCGGCTGGCGATCAAACGCCGTGCGACTCGCGGGCCGCCGGTCCGGCACCGCATCAGCCCCGTGGGCAGCGTGGTGATTCTGGTCTGTTCATGCGGCTTCACGATCACCGCATTGACGGCCGCATGTGCCGCCGCCGCCTCCCAGAATAGCAGGACGAGGGGGTAGTTGAAGGGCAGAATGATGACGACGGTGCCAGCGGTTCCTTGACGGCGAAATGAAACGCGCCGGGAACGGCGGTGCGAGCGATGCGGCCAGCCTCGTGCCGAGCGATTTCGACGTAATAGTCCATCACGGAAGCGCCCCACGACACTTCGCCCTGCGATTCCTAACTGTATCGTCCCCATATCACCTGCACGGTTCTGGGATGAAGGTTTCGGGTGCCGCTTGGCATTCTCTCCGGATGAACTGCGCGGGTGTCGGGCCTTTGCGGGTCTTCCGTCTTCGGGCGTTGTTGTCGGCGTCGATGAAGAGCGCGAGGTGGTTTCGCAGCTGGTCGTGGTCGTCATGGT
>JBATAV010000118.1:0-4729 GCA_049662025.1 Paracoccaceae bacterium
CGGCAAGGCATTGGGTCTGGAATCGGCTGACGTGGCCTTTCTGGTCTCGGCCGATCTCTTCGTCTGCGGCATCGCCACGCTGATCCAAAGCTTCGGCGCCACCCAATGGTTCGGCATCAAGCTGCCCGTCATGATGGGCGTCACCTTCGCCGCCGTCGGCCCGATGCAGGCCATGGCCGGCTCCAACGGTGGCCCCGAAGGTGCCCGCGCGATCTTCGGCGCCATCATGGCCGCGGGTGTGATCTCGATGATCATCGCGCCCTTCGTCAGCCGGATGATCCGCTTCTTCCCACCCGTCGTCACCGGCACGATCATCCTGGTGATCGGCGTGTCGCTGATGCGGATCGGCATCAACTGGATCTTCGGCAACCCCTTCGGCCCGACGGCCCCGTCGATCGTTGACCCCGCCCATGCCGAATGGCTGAAGGCCGTGACCGAAGGCGTCGCTGCCGGTACCATCACCGGCATGCCCGAGGTTCCCGGCGGCCTTGGGCTGGCCTCCAAGCTGACCAACCCGGCCTACGCCCCCTTGGGCAACATCCTGGTCTCGGGCATCGTGCTGGCCTCGATCCTGCTGATCGCACGATTCGGCAAAGGCTTCGTTGCGAATATCTCGGTGCTCCTGGGCATCGTCATCGGCGGAATCATCGCCACCGCCATCGGTGACATGACCTTCGGCAAGGTCGCCGCTGCCAGCTGGTTCGGCATGATCACGCCTTTCCACTTCGGAATGCCCACCTTCCACCTGGTGCCGATCATCACCATGACCCTGGTGATGATCGTGGTGATGATCGAATCCACCGGCATGTTCCTGGCTTTGGGAGAGATGACCGGCAAGAAAGTGACCCAGCCGATGCTGTCGGCCGGTCTGCGGACCGATGGCCTGGGCACGCTTCTGGGCGGGCTGTTCAACACCTTCCCCGATACCTCGTTCAGCCAGAACGTCGGCCTTGTCGGCGTCACCGGCATCCGCTCGCGCTATGTCTGCGTGGCGGGCGGGGCAATCCTGATCGTGCTTGGCCTGGTGCCGAAGATGGGCGCGCTGGTGGAATCGGTGCCAACCGTCGTTCTGGGCGGCGCGGGTCTGGTGATGTTCGGCATGGTTGCGGCCACCGGCATCCGCATCCTCTCCAGCGTCAACTTCAGCTCCAACCGCAACAACCTCTTCATCGTTGCGGTCAGCCTCGGCATGGGGATGATCCCGCTGGTCGCGCCGAACTTCAAGCAGTGGATCTGGCATGACATCCACCCGCTGATCGAATCCGGCATCCTTCTGGCCTCGATTGCCGCCGTGGCGCTGAACGCCTTCTTCAACGGCGCCAAAGGCTCGGTCGAAGACGCCAAGGCCACCGCGATGCAGGCCGATCACTGACCACCCGACCACAAGACCGGAAAAGCCGCGGGGGACATCCTCGCGGCTTTTTTCGTTGCTGCAACCGCAGTCCGGGTGTCACATACACCGCACCCTCAGCCCAAGGAGAATGCCATGACGGCCCGCCAGCTTGCGCTTTGTCTCATCCTCGCCCTGATCCCGCTGCCCGCACTGGCGCAAACGCCCATTCCCGCGCAGGCCGACTGGGTCGCCGCCCGCAAGTCCGTGACCACCGCCGATGGCCTGACCATGACCTATGTCGAAGCCGGCAATCCCGATGGCCCGCCGCTCTTGCTGCTGCATGGCTATTCCGACAATTCCCGCAGCTGGTCGCTCTTGGCCCCGCTTCTGGCCGACCGCCGCCTGATCATGCTGGACCTGCGCGGCCATGGCGGCACCGCCGCTCCGGCCTGCTGCTATGGCCCTGACAGTCTGGCGCATGATGTCGACGGCTTCATGCAGGCGATTGACCTGCCGCGCGCCGACGTCATGGGCCATTCTCTCGGTTCGCTCACCGCGGTCGCGCTGGCCGCCTGGTATCCCGACCGGGTCAACCGTCTGGTGCTGGTGTCCACCGCACTGGCGATGCCCACAGCCCCCACCGAATGGCTCTGGGCCAATGTGCCGGGCCTGCCCGACACCATCGACCCGCAAAGCCAGTTCATGCTGGACTGGTACTGGAACCCCAACCCGGTCCCGGCCGATTTCATCGACCGCGAGCGCGGCGAAAGTGCGGCCACCCCCCGACAGGCCTGGATGGGCGTGCTGCGCGGGCTGTCGGCGGTGGACCTGACCAAGGTGGCGCCCATGGTCAAGGCCCCCACCCTGATCCTCTGGGGCGATCAGGACGGCTTTTTCGACGCCGCCAGCCAAGCGGCCGTAAAGGCCGCCTTCCCCTCGGCTGGTTATGAGACCTTTGCAGGCTTCGGCCACAACATGTTCTGGGAGGTGCCGGATCAGGTGGCCGCCAAGGTGGTGCCCTTCCTCTCGGCCCCCTGACCACGCGGCCCGTCAACCGCCTTGCCACTGGCCAGCGCGCGCGAGATGATCGTGCCGATGACCTCCCTTCGGCTTCGCCTCTTCTTCAACGACTTCAAACTTGGCCCCGGCAAGGCCGAGCTGATGGAGCGTATCCGCGACACCGGCTCGATCTCTGCCGCCGGTCGGCAGATGAAGATGAGCTACAAGCGCGCCTGGACCCTGGTCGAAGAGATGAACGCCGCTTTCACCGCCCCATTGGTCTCCTCCGCCCGTGGCGGCCCCGGCGGCGGTGGCGCCCATCTGACCGAAGCGGGCGTCGAAGTCCTGCGCCTGTTCCGCGCACTGGAGGCTGCCGCGCAGACCGCCGCCGCCCCGCATGTCGCCGCGCTGGAAAAGATGCTCTGCGTTATATCCAGGCAGAAATAACGCTTGCAGCCGCTCGCGCCGTCAGAGATATGTTCTGCAAAACATATCGCTGGAGGATTCATGCGCCGCCCCATCCTGTCTCTCGCCCTTGCCCTGGCCCTGGCCACCCCCGCCGCCGCCGAAGAAGTGGTGGTCTTCGCCGCCGCCTCGCTGAAGACCGCTCTCGACCAGATCGCCACCGATTTTCAGGCCGCCACCGGCAACACCGTGGTCATCAGCTATGCCGGGTCGAACACTCTGGCGCAGCAGATCATCCAAGGCGCCCCCGCCGACATCTTCGTTTCCGCCAATGAGAAATGGATGGACGAGGTGGCAAAAGCCAACCTCATCGCCGAAGGCACCCGCGCCGACCTTCTTGCCAACACGCTGGTGCTGATCGCCCATGGCAAGGCTGCCGCCCCGGTCGAAATCGGACCGGGCTTCGATCTGGCCGCCCTGCTGGGGGACGAAAAGCTGGCGATGGCGATGGTCGATTCCGTGCCGGCCGGGCAATACGGCAAGGCAGCCCTGGAAACGCTTGGCATCTGGGCCGCCGTCGAACCCAATGTCGCGCAATCCGACAACGTCCGCGCCGCCCTCGCGCTGGTTTCCACCGGCGAAGCACCCTACGGCATCGTCTATGCCACCGATGCCGTCGCCGATGACAATGTCACCGTGGTCGGCACCTTCCCCGCTGACAGCCACCCCGCCATCATCTATCCCGCAGCCGTCCTGACCACCGCCGCAGATGACGCCGACCGCGCCTTCTATCAGGCGTTGTCGTCAGACGCATCCGATGCCATCTTCGCCGCGCAAGGCTTTGCGATCCTGAACTGAAAAGGCGCGGATGACCGACTGGCTTTCCCCTGACGAATGGCGCGCAGTGGCGCTTAGCTTGCGCGTCTCGCTCTGGGCCACGCTGGCCAGCCTGCCCTTCGGCATCCTCGTCGCCCATACCCTTGCCCGCCGCAATTTCCCCGGCAAGCAACTGCTCAATGGCCTCGTCCACCTGCCCCTGATCCTGCCACCCGTCGTCACCGGCTACCTTCTTCTGCTCACCTTCGGCCGCAAGGGCCCCATCGGCAGCGTCCTTGACCAGTGGTTCGGCATCGTCTTCGCCTTCCGCTGGACCGGCGCCGCCCTTGCCGCCGGCATCATGGCCTTCCCGCTGATGGTCCGCGCCATCCGCCTGGCGATCGAGGCGGTGGACCCCAAGCTGGAACAGGCCGCCGCCACCCTCGGCGCCTCGCGCCTGTGGGTCTTCGCCACCGTCACCCTGCCGCTGATCCTGCCGGGCATCATCGCCGGCGCCATCCTCGCCTTCGCCAAGGCGATGGGCGAATTCGGCGCCACCATCACTTTCGTCTCCAACATCCCCGGCCAGACCCAGACCCTGCCCTCGGCCATCTACGCCTTCCTGCAGGTGCCGGGGGGGGAAACCCAGGCCCTGCGGCTGGTGCTGGTCGCCATCGCCGTCGCCATGACCGCACTTCTCTTAGCGGAATGGGTCAGCCGCGCCGTCGCCCGCCGGATCGCCGGAACATGACCCTCAGCCTTACCCTTTCCCACCGCTTCCCCGGCTTCACGCTGGACGCCGCCTTCACCGCCCCGCCCGGCGTGACCGCGCTTTTCGGCCGCTCCGGTTCGGGCAAAAGCACCATCGTCAATGCGGTGGCCGGGCTGCTGAACCCCGATCACGGCCGCATCACGCTTGATGGCCTGACCCTGCTCGACACCGTCACCGGCCAATCCCTGCCGCCCCACCGCCGCCGCGTCGGCTATGTCTTTCAGGATGCGCGGCTGTTTCCCCACCTCACCGTCCGGCAGAACCTGCTTTACGGCCGCTGGTTCGCCCCCAAAGCCCCCGGCCCGACACTGGACCACATCGCCGACCTGCTCGGCATTGCGCCGCTCCTCTCGCGTCGCCCCGGCACCCTCTCGGGCGGCGAACGCCAGCGCGTCGCCCTTGGC
>JBATAV010000119.1:0-17310 GCA_049662025.1 Paracoccaceae bacterium
CCATCGGCCGATCTGCCACCGAGGTCCGCTTGCGCCATTTCTGAACCGTCGTCGGGCGAACCGAACAACGCCGGGCCAGATCTCTCACGCTCTCTTCACGCCGCTGTATCGCCCGACGGACCGCCTCCGTCGTCGCGGCGCTGCTGTGTAAAACACGTCCCGAAGAGCACCCCCGATGAAGTACCAAACGTAACACCTCCTCGCCGGACGATACAGCTAGCCCGCATCCTGCAATACGGCAAGGAAGGCGGCGCCGAAACGTTCGGCCTTTTGCGGGCCCATGCCCTGAACCCGCTCCAGTTCATCCAGCGTCCGCGGGCGGCGTTCGGCGATCTGGCGCAGGGTGGTATGGGTGCAGGACATCGGCTTGCCGATGCCATCCTGCCCGCGCTGCAACTGCAATTGCACCTCGGCCAACCGGTCGAAGACCGCACCCGCAGGCCGCCCAGCCAGCGCCATCCGTGCCGGGTGCAGAACCTGCGCCGCGCCGGTGATCACCTCAAGAAACGCCCTGCCATAGCTTTCCAGCTTTTTCGCGCCGACCCCGGTGATGCCGGCCATCTGGTCCAGCGTCGCGGGTCGCTTTTCCGCCATTTCGATCAGCGTGCGGTCAGCAAAGATCACATAGGCCGGAACCGAGGCCGCCTCGGCCAGCGCCCGCCGCTTCGCCTTCAGCGCTGACAGCAGTGAGGCATCCTCTTCGGCCACCTGCGCGCGAACCGGCGCCCGCGCCACCGCCTTCATGCCGTCCTTGCGCAACGTCACCGGCACTTCGCCGCGCAAGACGGGACGCGCCGCCTCGGTCATCCGCAAGGCGCCGTGGCGTTCGGGGTCGGGGCGCACCAGATCGCGGCCCATCATCTGACGAAAGACAGCGTTCCATTGCGTCTTGGTCAGTTCCTGCCCGACGCCAAAGGTGGGCAACTGGTCATGCCGCCGTTGCTGCACCTTGTCGGTCAGCGACCCGGTCAGGATGTCGATCAGATGCCCCGCGCCAAAACTTTCACCGGTGCGCAACATGGCAGAAAGCGCCTTGCGCACCGCATCGGTGGCGTCGAACAGATCGGCCGGGCGGTCGCACAGGTCGCAGTTGCCGCAAGGCTGGGGGTCTTCACCGAAATAGCGCAGCAGCACCTGACGGCGGCAGCCTACCGCCTCGGCCAGACCCAAAAGCGCATTCAGCCGGCCATGGTCCGCCTGCTTGCGCTCCATCGGGGCCGCGCCTTCGTCAATCTGCTGGCGGCGAAAGCGGATATCGTCGCCGCCATAGAGCGTCATGGTTTCCGCCGGGCTACTGTCACGGCCGGCGCGGCCGATCTCCTGATAGTAGGATTCGATCGATTTCGGCAGATCGGCATGCGCGACCCAGCGGATATCGGGCTTGTCAATGCCCATGCCAAAGGCAACCGTCGCCACCACGATCAGCCCGTCGTCGCGCTGAAACCGGGTTTCGACATGGCGGCGCTGCTCCGGGTCTAGCCCCGCGTGATAGGCCAGCGCCAGATGCCCTTCGGATTTCAGCGCGGCGGCAAGGGTTTCGGTCTTGGCCCGCGTGCCGCAATAGACGATGCCCGATTGCCCACGCCGCGCGGCGGCAAAGGACAGGATCTGGTCGCGCGGGCTGTCTTTCACCGCAAAAGCCAGATGGATGTTGGGCCGGTCAAAGCCACGCAGGAAGGTGGCCGGGGCGGCCCCGTCGAAAAGTCGGGTGACGATCTCGGCCCGGGTTTCTTCGTCCGCAGTGGCGGTGAAGGCCGCCAGTGGTACGTTCAGCGTGCGGCGCAGATCGCCGATGCGCAGGTAATCGGGGCGAAAGTCATGGCCCCATTGCGACACGCAATGCGCCTCGTCCACCGCGATCATCGACACGCCGATCCGCCGCAGCATGGGCAGGGTGGCCGTGGCGCCCAACCGTTCCGGCGCCATGTACAAAAGCTTCAGCCGCCCTTCATCAAGGGCTGCGAACACCTGTTCGGTTTCTTCCTCGGTGTTGCCCGAGGTCAGCGCCCCTGCCTCCACTCCCGCTTCGCGCAAACTGCGCACCTGATCGCGCATCAGGGCGATAAGTGGCGAAATCACCACCGTCACGCCCTGACGGCACAGCGCGGGCAGTTGAAAGCACAGCGACTTGCCGCCGCCGGTGGGCATGATCGCCAGCGTGTTGCGGCCCGCCAGAACGGCATCCACAATCTCTTCCTGACCGGGCCGGTATCCCGCAAAACCGAAAACTTCGGCCAGAAGCGCGGCAGGCTTTGACATCAGTAGAAGGCGGCGGCGTTGTTCTGCAACACGATGCGCAGTGCATAGACCGCCAGCAGCACGATCAGCGGCGCGAAATCCATGCCCGAGGTTGTCGGCACGATGCGGCGCACCTGAGAATAGATCGGTTCCAGCATCCGGGTCAGGCCATCCCAGACCTGGGCGACCAGTGGCTGGCGCAGGTTCAGCACCTGGAAATTGATCAGCCAGGACATGATCACATGCGCCAGAACGACGAACTGCACCACGTTCAGAAGCAGCATCAGAATTTGGAAAACAGAGGTCATGTGCGGCCCGCCTACAAGCTATGGTGTCTAGGTAACGCGCTACCCCAAGAAGGGCAATGCCCAACGCGAGGTCACGCTTGACCTTGGCGGCCTGCAAAGGCAGGCCGGGGCCACCCGAAGGAGGCCCGGATGTATCCCTATCTGCGCATGGTTAAGGAAATCCTGAAATTCAGGAAGGCGCCGCCGCTGGGCATCTTCGACACCCATTTCAGCCATCATCTGTGCTGGCCGCAGGACATCGACCCGTGGTTGGAGTTGAACAACGGCCGCACGCTGACGCTGTATGATCTGGGCCGCATCCCGATGGCCGGGCGCACCGGGTTGCACCGGATCGCAAAGGCCAAGGGCTGGGGGCTGGCAGTGGCGGGGGCCTCGGTGCGCTATCGCAAGCGGGTGAAGATGTTCGACCGGATCGAGATGCACAGCCGCCTTCTGGGCTGGGACGAGCGCTTCATCTACATGGACCAGACCATGTGGGTGCGCGGAGTATGCACCTCGCAGGCCCTGCTGCGCAGCGCCATCACCCAAGGCAAGCGCGGGATCGTTCCGCCCGCCGAGATGGCGGTGGCGATGGGGCTGTCCGGCGAAAGCCCTGCCCTGCCCGGTTGGGTGCAAGACTGGATCGCGGCGGATGCAACGCGACCCTGGCCGCCGGTGGTCTGACTTGCGCCTCGGGGCGTTTGCGGTTTCACTCGCGCCAGCGAACAGGGGACGGGAATGATCAGCGCAAGAAAACGCATCTGGGGCTGGTTCTTCTTCGACTGGGCCAGTCAACCCTACAACACGTTGCTGCTGACCTTCATCTTCGGCCCCTACTTCGCCGAGGTCGCGCGCACCTACTTTCTGGCCCAAGGCGCCGATGCGGTGGCCGCAGGCGCGCAATCGCAGGCCTATTGGACCAGCGGCCAGACCATCACCGGTCTGGCCATCGCCATCCTGTCGCCGGTCCTGGGCGCCATTTCCGATGGCGCCGGGCGGCGGATGCTGTGGATCTGGGCGTTTTCGGTGATGTATGTCGTCGGCTCGTCGGCGCTGTGGTGGACCTTCCCTTCGGTGCCCAGCCTGTTCTGGCCGGTGTTCTGGTTCAGCCTTGGCTTCATCGGGATGGAGCTGGCAACCACTTTCACCAACGCCCTGATGCCCGACCTGACCGGGCACGACGAGATGGGCAAGATCTCGGGATCGGGCTTTGCCTTCGGCTACGCCGGGGGCGTGCTGGCGCTGATCATCGTGCTGTTGTTCTTTGCCGAAAGCGGCGACACCGGCAAGACGCTGATCGGCCTTTCGCCCGCATTCGGGCTTGACGCAGCGGCCCGCGAAGGCACCCGCGCCGTCGGCCCCTTTACCGCGATCTGGTACGTCGTCTTCATGATCCCGTTCGTCCTTTGGGTGCGCGAACCCGTGCTGCGCGGCCCGCGGCGGTCGGTTGTCGACAGCATGCGAGAGCTTGGGCGTTCGATCCGCGAACTGTCATCGCGCCGCAGCCTCGGGGCCTTTCTGATCAGCTCGATGCTGTATCGGGACTCGCTGAATGCGGTTTATGGCCTGGGCGGCGCCTATGCCAGCAACGTCATGGGGTGGAGCGTGGTGCAAAGCGGCACCTTCGGTATTCTGGCCGCTGTCACCGCCGCCCTGTTCAGTTGGCTGGGCGGGCGGCTGGATGCCCGGTTCGGGCCAAAAGTGGTGATCGTCTTGTCGATCCTGGCGCTGATGGGGGTGATCGTCGTCATGGTCGGGCTGACCCCGCAAAGCATCTTTGGCGTGCAACTGGCCGAAGGGTCAGCCCTGACAGACATTGTCTTCTACCTGTGCGGTGCTGTGATCGGTGCCGCGGGCGGCACCGTGCAGGCCGCCAGCCGGACGCTGATGGTTTACCACGTCACCACGGAAAACGCCGCCAGCGGCTTTGGCCTTTACGGTCTTTCAGGCAAGGCAACGGCGTTTCTTGCCCCCGCCACGATCACCGTGGCCACGCTGGCCAGCGGCAGCGCCCGTATCGGCATCTCCCCGCTTATCGGGCTGTTCCTTCTGGGTCTGATCCTGCTAATCTGGGTCAATCCCAAAGGTGAGAAGTCTTGATGATCCGTCACACCCTTCTGTGCCTTGCGTTGGCACTGCCCTCTCCGGCGCCGGCCGAAACGCTGGCAAACAAGTTGTTCGGCGCCAAGGAATACCCCAGCGCGCAACTGCCCATGCCCGTCGGCTCCTATGCCAAAGGTTGCGGCGCGGGCATGATGGAGTTGCCCGAATCCGGCCCAACCTGGCAGGCGATGCGCCTGTCACGGCACCGCAACTTTGCCCAGCCCGCAATGGTGCAGTTCCTGATGGATCTGTCGGGCGAGGCGGCGGGCATGGGCTGGGGCAAGGGCCTTTACATCGGTGACATCAGCCAGCCACGCGGCGGACCGATGACCAGCGGTCATGCAAGCCACCAGATCGGGCTGGATGCCGATATCTGGTGGCTGCCACCCCGGCGGCTGAACCTTTCGGTGTCCGAGCGCGAAAGCATCAGCTCCATCCCGATGCGCTCGGCCGACCAGAAGTCGGTCACCGAAAACTGGGGGCCAAAGGCGCGGGCGCTGTTGAAGCTGGCGGCCAGCGATCCACGGGTGGACCGCATCTTCGTTGCCGCCGCGATCAAGATCGAGATCTGCAAGACCGCCACCAAGGCCGACAAGAAATGGCTGCAGAAGCTGCGCCCGATTGCCGGCCATGACACCCATTTCCATGTGCGGCTGAAATGCCCCAAGGGCGCCAAGTTGTGCATCACGCAGTCGCCGACCGTGGCCGAATTGTCCAAGAACGGTGATGGCTGCGATGACACGCTGAACTGGTGGGTGACCGACTATCTGAACCCGCCCAAGACCACAAAGAAAAAGAAACAAACCGAAGACGACGCGCCCAAGAAGAAGGGTCCGCGTCAATTCACCATGGCGGACCTTCCCGGCCAATGCAAAGACGTACTCGCCTCGGACTGACGGCGGCAGCACTACTTTCCCTTGGCTTGCAAGGCAGTGCCGCGCCGTCAATGCCCGCCGGGTTTCTGGCGGCTTTCCGCTGGACAGCGGATGACCCGTTGCTGGGCGGGATTTCAGGCATCGACATCTCGCCCGACGGTACCCGCTTCATCGCGTTGTCGGATCGTGGCTCCATCACCGAGGGCCGCTTCCTGCGCGATGCCGAGGGCGTTATCACCGGCATCGATGCCCCCGCAATGCGCCTCTTGAAGGCCAATGGCGATGCCCCCCTGAACCCCGAACGCGCTGACAGCGAGGGGCTGGCCTGGGCAGATGACGGCACCATCTATGTCTCGTTCGAAGGGGTGGCGCGCGTGCTGTCCTATGCCGAGATCGACGGCTCGGCCACCAACCTGCCGCGCGCGGATGCCTTTCGCAGCATGCAGGCCAACGCCTCGCTCGAGGCCCTGGCGATCGACGACAAGGGGCGGCTTTTTACCCTGCCCGAAGAGCCTGGCTGGCGCAAACGCGCCTTTCCGGTCTATGTCCATGACACGAACCAGCAGGATGGCTGGTCGCAGACTTTCAGCATCCCGCGTCTTGGCCCCTACCTGCCCGTCGGCGCCGATTTCGGCCCGGATGGCCGCTTCTACCTGTTGGAGCGCGATTTCCTTGGCCTGGGGGGGTTTGCCTCTCGCGTCCGCGTCTTTTCGGTTGGCCCGTATGGTTTCGACGGCGGCAAGACCATTCTGGAAACCCAACCCGGCACCCATGACAACCTTGAAGGCCTGTCGGTCTGGAAAGACGACCTAGGGCGGATCCGGCTGACCATGGTATCGGACGACAACTTCGTCTTCTACCTGCGCAACGAGATCGTCGAATACGCCTTGCCCGTTGACGCGCAACTGCCCGCGCATTAAAGCCCGCCGTTCTCCGCCCCGAACCGGGGCCAAGTCTCCGCCACCTTGTCAAAACGGAAAAAGCACAATGACCCGCCTTTTGCCCGGCATACTCGCCATGGCCGCCATCGTCGTGGCCTCGAACATCCTCGTTCAGCATACGCTGGGCGGCTATCTGACCTGGGGCGCGCTGACCTACCCCTTTGCTTTTCTGGTCACCGACCTGACCAACCGGCTAGAAGGCCCCGCCGCCGCCCGCCGCGTGGTGCTGGCGGGCTTCGCGACCGGCCTCGTCTGCTCGTTCATCGGTACCCGTATCGTCGGGGAGTTCGGGCCGTTGGTGACGCTGCGCATCGCACTTGGCTCTGGCCTGGCCTTCCTTTGTGCGCAGATGTTGGACATTGCCGTCTTCAACCGCCTGCGTCAGGGCACCTGGTGGAGGGCACCGCTGGTCTCGACCCTGGCTTCTTCGACACTGGACACCTGCATCTTCTTCCCCATCGCCTTCTCGGCCAGCCTGATGGTGATTGAACCGGCCAACGATGTTTCCTGGGCCACCGGCCCAATCGCTCTGCTGGGATTTGGCCCCGAGTTGCCCTTCTGGGCCTCGCTGGCCGTGGCCGATTGGGGGGTGAAGATCGGCCTCGCCCTGATCGCCCTTGTTCCTTTTCGCATCATTGTCGGAAAACTCGTCGCAAGGGTTGCGTGATTTGTTTTGACAAACACAAAATCTGTGTGATGATTCTTGTATCGGCAATCTTTTGAAAGGAGGTGATCCAGTGTCTAGAGTGATATTGGAGAGAGGTGTCCGGACAGTCATGGGGGGTGTTTTCTAAGGGCAGCCCCTTGGCAAAACAGACCACTTGATTGGGCCATTCCCTAACTGGCCCATCTCCTTGGAACTCGGAAAGGGTCGCCGCACTCCGGCGGCCCTTTCTCTTGTGCAGACGCCGGTGCCTCGGTAGCTTCGCGCCATGCTTCACGTCACCGAAACCCTCTTCATCGCCGACTGGGAGCTTTCCGAAAGCTTCATGCGCGCCTCCGGTCCCGGCGGGCAGAACGTCAACAAGGTGTCCACCGCCGTCGAATTGCGGTTCGAGGCAGAGCGCTCGCCGCACCTGGCTTCGCCGGTAAAAACCCGGCTGAAACGGCTTGCCGGGCGCAAATGGACAGCCGAAGGCGCCATCGTCATTCAGGTCGATGAAACCCGAAGCCAGGCCCGCAACCGTGACATTGCCCGCGAACGGCTGGTCCAGATGATCCGCGAAGCATTGGTCGCGCCGAAGCGACGCATCGCCACCAAACCCACCTATGGCAGCCAGCGCCGCCGACTGACGGCAAAAACCGTGCGCGGCGAGGTGAAATCCCTTCGCGGCAAGATCGAGGATGACGAATGACCGAAACCCTGGCCGAGCGGCGTGCCCGCCTGATGGGGCCAAACATCCCCACCTTTTACCGAACACCCGTTCATATCGTGCGGGGCGAAGGCGTCTGGCTGTGGGATGCAGCCGGCAAACGCTATCTCGATTGCTACAACAACGTCGCCCATGTCGGCCATTGCCACCCCCGCGTGGTGCAGGCCATCTGCACTCAGGCCGGATTGCTGAACACCCATACACGTTACCTGCACGATCTGGTGCTCGACTATATCGACCGGCTGACCGCCACCTTCAACCACGGGCTTTCCCAGGCCATTCTCACCTGCACCGGATCCGAGGCGAACGATATCGCCATCCGCATGGCGCAGTCAGCGACTGGCAAGACCGGCATCATCGCCACCGATGCCACCTATCACGGCAACACCATGGCGGTATCGCAACTGTCCACCCGCAAGCCCCCCATGGGCGGGCGCTGGCCCAACGTGCGCCTGGTGCCTGCGCCGAACTCACTGGCCAACCCCGACCCGGACGGCAGTCATTTCGCCGCCCATGTCCGGCAAGCCATGGCTGAACTGTCCGCCGAGGGCTTCGGCACTTCGGCCCTGCTGATCTGCCCGATGTTCGCCAACGAAGGTCTGCCGTCGCTTCCAAAGGGTTGGCTGGCCCCGACCGAGGCCGCCCTGCGCACGACAGGCGCACTGATCATCGCCGATGAGGTGCAACCCGGTTTCGGCCGCGCCGGCAGCCATTTCTGGGGCCATGACAAACTGGGCTTCCGCCCCGATATTGTCACCATGGGCAAGCCGATGGGCAACGGCCACCCGGTTGCGGGCGTCGCCACAACCCCCACCACCATGGCCGCCTTCCGCCAGGCCTTCAGCTATTTCAACACCTTCGGCGGCAACCCGGTTTCCGCTGCCGCCGCCCTTGCGGTGCTGGACGTGATCCGCGACGAAGGCTTGCAGGACAGCGCCGCGACCGTCTCGGCCCACGTCCTTGGCCGCTTGCAAGACCTGCGCCATCCGCTGTTGGTCGACGTGCGCGCCAACGGCCTGTTCTTCGGGGCCGAATTTCAGATCGACGGTACCCCTGCCACCGGTTTTGCCGCCGATCTGGTGGAAAGCATGGTTCAAGGCGGCTTTCTGATGAACGTCATCGGAGCGGGCCGGAGCATCCTGAAAATCCGCCCGCCGATGCCGTTTTCAGTTGAAAACGCAGATCTTTTGATGGATGCGCTGACCGTTGCGTTGCGCGAAACCCGGGTGCCCGCATGATCGAAACCCTTGCCGCCGAGGCTGCCGCGCATTGGCGGGGCACCCCCCTGCGGCTGGTCCGCAACCGCGAAAATGCGGTGTTCGAAATGGCTCTGCCCGGTGGTCGCCGCGCCGCCCTGCGGCTGCACCGGCAGGGCTATCAGCCCGATGCTGCAATCCAGTCGGAACTGTGGTGGTGTGCCGCCCTGGCCGCAAAGGGCGTCAACGTTCCCGCCGCCCTTCCCGACCGCGACGGCAACCTGCTGGTCACCCTGTCCACCGGCCGCGCCGCCAGCGTGATCGACTGGATCGAGGGCGAGCCTTTGGGCGAAGCCGGCGTGCCTTTCACAACTCCCTTGCCGCAGTTGCTGAACCGCCACCACGCCCTGGGCCAACTGATCCGCAACCTGCACCAGACCACCGCCGCGCTGACCCTGCCGCCCGGCTTTGAACGCCCGGCCTGGGATCTGGATGGGCTGACCGGAGAGACCCCGTTCTGGGGCCGGTTCTGGGACCACCCCGCCGCCGATGCAAGCCAGCGCGCCGCCCTGATCCGCGCAAGGCACGGGCTGCGCGAACGGCTGTCAACCCTGACCGAAGTGCAACTGATCCACGCCGATGTCCTCCGAGAAAATGTTCTTGTGAACGACCGTTCTGTTTACCTGATCGACTTTGACGATTCCGGCTATGGCTTTCCGCTGTACGACCTTGGAACCACCCTGTCGCAGAATCTGTATGAACCGGCCTACCCCGCAATCCGCGATGCGCTGATGGCGGGTTACGGCACCACCGACACCGAAATGGTCGAAACAATGACCCTTGCGCGCACCTGTGCGTCGGTCGGTTGGACAATGCCACGACTGGCGCCAGATGACCCGATCCACCAGAGCCACATCGCCCGTGCGCTGATGTGGGCAACACGGGTTCTGGCGCATTGAGCCGGGCAGGGAATCGGTTGCGCCCGGAAATGTGAACGGATAGTCAGCCTCATGGAACTGCCCGGAAACGGGCCGATGACACCCCTGTGACAGGCTGCCGCAATGTCCGAAGGCCCGACGCCGCCGATCAACCGCTGGAAAACGCTGGACAAGGATCTTGGGCGCGTTGCCCTCCTGGAACAGGCGACCGCCGCGATTGCACGCCCGATGGTGGCCATCGGAATCGCGCTGGTCTTCGTCAGCGTCTGCGGGCTGGCCGCTTTTGGCCTGATCGGAACCGGGTCGGGCACCACAATCATCGTCGCCGCAGCGGTTTTCGGCGCCTATATGGCTTTGAACATCGGCGCCAATGATGTGGCCAACAACATGGGTCCCGCCGTTGGCGCCAACGCCCTGTCGATGGGTGGCGCCCTGCTGATCGCCGCCGTGTTTGAAACCGCAGGCGCGCTGATCGCCGGCGGCGAAGTCGTGTCGACCATCTCGGGCGGCATCGTCGCACCATCAGCCGTGGCCGACCCGAACACCTTTATCTGGGCGATGATGGCCGCCATGATCGCGGCGGCGCTGTGGCTGAACCTGGCGACATGGCTGGGCGCTCCGGTTTCCACCACCCATTCCATCGTTGGCGGCGTCATGGGCGCCGGCATCGTCGCGGCGGGGTTCGGCGCCGTGGAATGGGCCAAGATGGGCCAGATCGCGGCCTCCTGGATAATCTCGCCGATCCTGGGCGGGGCGGTCGCCGCCCTGTTTCTGGCCTTCATCAAGGCCTTCATCAGCGATGTGCCCGACAAGCTGACCGCCGCACGCCGCTGGGTGCCGCTGTTGATCGGGATCATGGCCGGGGCGTTCTCTGCCTATCTGGCGATGAAGGGGCTGAAGAAGATCGTCGAGATCAGCCTGGGCCAGGCGCTGCTCTTGGGGCTGATCGTCGGCGTGGTGACGGTGGCGGTCTTTCGCCCCATCGTCCGCCGCCAGTCTCAGGGGCTGGAGAACCGCAAGCGCAGCCTGAAAAAGCTGTTCGCCGTGCCACTGATCGTTTCAGCGGCGCTGTTGTCCTTTGCCCATGGCGCCAATGACGTGGCCAATGCGGTTGGCCCCCTGGCCGCCATTGTCCATGCGGTGCAGGATGCGGGCACCTCGGAAAAGGTTTCGATCCCCTTGTGGGTGATGATGATCGGAGCTGCCGGCATTTCCTTCGGCCTGATGCTGTTCGGCCCCAAGCTGATCCGGATGGTCGGGCAGGAAATCACCAAACTGAACCCGATGCGCGCCTTTTGCGTCGCGCTGTCTGCGGCCCTTACGGTGATCATAGCCTCTGGTTTTGGCTTGCCGGTATCTTCGACCCATATCGCTGTCGGCGGGGTTTTCGGCGTGGGTTTTTACCGCGAATGGCACGCTGAACGCCGCGCCCGGCGGCTGAACCTGCAAAAGGGCACTCCGCTGACCGTTGAAGAGCGTCGCCGCCGCAAGCTGGTGCGCCGCGCCCACGTCCTCAGCATCGGGGCGGCCTGGGTCATCACGGTGCCACTGACAGCGGTTTTGTCTGCGGTGTTGTTCCTTTCGCTGAGCGCAATGTTCTAGGGTCAGACGACCACGTCGCTGGCAACCTGATCGCCCACCCCGAACACCCGCTTGTAGCGTGCGATTTCGTCCTTTGGCCCCATCGCCTTGTTTGGGTTGTCCGACAGTTTCACGGTGGGCCGCCCGTTCGCCGACACCGCCTTGCAGACCAGGCTGAACGGCGCCAGCGCGTCGTCCGGCACCAGGCCTCGGAAGTCATTGGTCAGCATGGTGCCCCACCCGAACGACACCTTCACGCGGGTATGAAAGCGGGCGTAAAGCGCCTCGATCTGTTGCACGTCCAGACCGTCGGAAAAGATCACCAGCTTCGTTGTCGGGTCTTCACCCCGATCCTTCCACCACCGAATGGCGATTTCCGCCGCAACCACCGGATCGCCACTGTCGATGCGGATTCCGGTCCAGCTGGCCAGCCAGTCGGGCGCGTTTGTCAGGAATCCCTCGGTGCCATAGGTATCGGGCAGGATGATCCGCAGGTTACCGTCATGTTCCTCGTGCCAGTCGGCCAGAACCTGATAGGGCGCTTGCGCCAGCTCTGCGTCGGAATTCGCCAAGGCCGCGTAAACCATGGGCAATTCATGCGCATTGGTGCCGATCGCCTCGATGTCGCGGCGCATGGCGATGCGGCAGTTCGAGGTGCCGGCGAACTTGTCCCCCAGCCCCTCGCGCAGCGCCTGAACGCACCAGTCCTGCCACAGGAACCCGTGCCGCCGCCTTGTGCCGAAATCGGCCAGCCTCAGATCTTCAATGCGGCGCAGACGCTCCACCTTTTCCCAGACGCGGGTCATGGCGCGGGCGTACAGCACCTGCAATTCGAACTTGCCCATGCCCCTCAGCACGGCGCGAGACCGCAATTCCATCAGCACGGCCAGCGCGGGAACTTCCCACAGCATGACCTCGGGCCACTTGCCCTCGAACGTCAGTTCATATTGCCCGTCGCGCCTTTCCAGATGATAGGGCGGCAGGCGCAAGGCTTCGAACCACTCCATGAAGTCAGAGCGGAACATCTGCCGTTTGCCGTAAAACGTGTTGCCGCGCAGCCAGGTGCCTTCGCCCCGCGACAACGTCAGGCTGCGGACATGGTCCAGCTGTTCACGCAACTCACCTTCGTCAACCAGATCGGCCAGGCGCACTGATCTGGTGCGGTTGATCAGGCTGAAGGTGACGTTCGTATCCTGCTTGTTGCGGAAGATTGATTGACACATCAACAGCTTGTAGAAATCGGTGTCGATCAGGCTGCGAATGATCGGATCGATCTTCCAGTTGTGATTGTGAACGCGCGTTGCGATGTCTTCCATGCTCACGCCTCCAGTCGCACGCCGGCTTCGGTCATCTTTTCGCGCGCTTCGGCAAGGCTGCCGTTCAGGTTGATCGCGCGGCAGGCGCCTTCCAGAAGGGTGGGCGCGTAGCCCAGATCGGCGGCATCCAGCGCGGAATAGGCAACGCAGTAATCGGTGGCCAGACCCACAAACGTGACCGCCCGGATCCCGCGACCTTTCAGATAGCCGTCAAGCCCGGTCGAGGTGGCCCGGTCATTTTCAAAGAAGGCGGAATAGCTGTCGATGCTGGGGCGAAACCCTTTGCGAACAATCAGTTGCGCAGGGTCGGTGCGCAGGTCGGCGTGGAACGCGGCGCCTGCCGTGCCGATCACGCAATGGGTGGGCCACAGCACCTGCGGGCCATAGGGCATCTCTGTCACGCTGAACGGCGCCGCACCGGGATGGTTGGCGGCGAAAGAGGCATGGTTGGCCGGGTGCCAGTCCTGAGTCAGCACGACAGTCTGGAACTGATTCATCAAACCATTGATCCGGCTGATGATTTCGTCACCTCCCGCAACCGCCAGCGCACCGCCGGGGCAGAAATCATTCTGCACGTCGATCACGATCAGCGCCTGGTCTGCGGCATTCATGGCGGCCTCCCTCAGATTGCCCGTCTCCTTGGGTAAGTCCCGGTTTCCGGGGCGTCAAGCGAAGTGCTTGAAATCCGGCGATTCCCGGCGCAAAGACTGACCATGCCGACCATCGCCGCCCTGTACCATTTCACCCGCTTCGACGACCCCGCCATCTTGCGCGGGCCGCTTTTGGATCTGTGCCTTGGCGCGGGGGTGAAAGGGTCGCTTCTTCTGGCGCGCGAAGGTCTGAATGGCACCTTCGCCGGGCCGCGAGAAGGCGTGGACGCCGTGCTGGCGCATCTACGGGCGCTACCGGGGTGCGCAGGGCTGGAGTGGAAGGAAAGTCACGCCGAATCAATGCCTTTCGGGCGAATAAAGGTCAAGCTGAAGCGCGAGATCGTGACCATGGGGCTGCCCGACGTTGACCCGTTGGCCGCCGTCGGGCAGCATGTTTCCGCCGCCGAATGGAACGATCTGATCAGCCAGCCGGATGTTGCGGTGATCGACACGCGCAACGACTACGAGGTCGCGATTGGCACGTTTCAGGGCGCGGTCGACCCCGGAACCCGCAGCTTCCGCGCGTTTCCTGCCTGGTGGCAGGCGAACCGCGAAAGGTTCGGCAACAAGCGCATCGCCATGTTCTGCACCGGCGGCATCCGCTGTGAAAAATCTACCAACTATCTGCTTTCGCAAGGTGTTTCAGAGGTTTACCACCTGAAGGGCGGCATCCTCAAATACCTGGAAGAGGTGCCCGTGGCAGAGTCTCTCTGGCAGGGCGAATGCTATGTCTTCGACGGCCGCGTCTCGGTAGGCCATGGGCTGGTGCCAGGGCAGTTGAGCAGTTGCGGCGCCTGCCGCAGGCCGGTGACGGCCGGGGGACGGGTGCATCCGGACTATGAGGAAGGCGTGGCCTGCGCGGCTTGTGTGAACGAATATTCGGAAACCGACCGCGCCCGGTTCCGCGAGCGGCAAAAACAGATGGTTTTGGCCGCACAGCGCGGCGAGCGCCATCTGGGCGGCTAAGGTCTTGCGGTCGCTGCGTTAACTGCCAAGCCTGGGGCGCGCGGGACGGTCTTTCTTGCGTCTTCCACACGTCTTCCATGCGTCTTCCACTTTTTCCGCCCTCGCCTCGTTAACCATGATCCGCGAATCAGCCGTGGCAAGGCAGGCTGGACGCAAAAGGAATGCGCCAATGACCCAAGATGACCCTTCGCCCGAAGCCCTGGCCCTGCGGATGGGGCTGGATATTCCGGATGAAGCCCTTTCACCGGGTTGGCAGCCTGCTGTTCCTGTCGGGCCATCTGGCGCAGATCGGCGAAAGGATCACCCACAGGGGGCGGCTGGGCGATACGCTGTCGATCGCCGAGGGCGCTGCCCCCCGAAGCCCAAGGATATTTTTCGACAGCTGAAACGCGCAAATCCGGTGTCGGAGGTCAGGCCTTGTCGCGGACCTTAAGCAGCGAGCCGTCCTGCTTGACCTCGAACCGTGGCAGCTTGCGAATGAGGTCGGAGAGTTTCGCGCTGCCATAGGTGCGGGTGTCGAAATCGGGGTTGGCTTGGGTGATGAACTGGCCGATCTGGCCCAGCGAATACCATTCGCCATCCGGGTCGATGGCGCGCATGGCGGCGGCGATCAGCGGGATGGCCATGGCGGGCGCATCCTTGCCGCCGGACCGTGACTCTGGCTGCGGGGTGCCGGGGCTTGGGCTGGGCTTCGGCGCCTCTTCCGGCTCTGACCCAAGGTTTTCAACGTAGATGAAGCGCTTGCAGGCCATGCGGAAGGCCTCGGGCGTTTTCTTCTCGCCGATGCCGTAGACATCGAGGCCCTGTTCGCGGATGCGCGCGGCGAGGCGGGTGAAATCGCTGTCGGAAGAGACCAGAACGAAGCCGTCGAACAGGCTTGAATGCAGGAAATCCATCGCCGCGATGACCAGGCCGATGTCGGAGGCATTCTTGCCCTTGGTGTTGGAAAACTGCTGGTCGGCGACCAGGCCCAGTGCTGCGACCTTGCGCGCCCAGGCGGCCAGCCTTGTGGCCGACCAGTCGCCATAGATGCGCCGGACCGAGGCTTCGCCAAGCGAGGCGATTTCCTCGAAGATCGCTTCGGCGTAACCGGCGGGAACGTTGTCGGCGTCGATCAGCACGGCAAGGCGGGGGGCGCGGGCTTCGGGCATTTCAGGCTCCTTTTGCCCTCTTGTCGCAGGAAGGATGGGATCAGTCGAGGAAGAAGCGGTCATGCGCCTTCCAATAGGCCATGAGGTCTGCGCCGGTCTGGTGCGGCAGGCCAAGGCGCGCCATCATCGCAAGGTCGACGCCGACCAGCGCGGCAATGCGCCAAGCCTCTCCGGCGGCGCGTTGCAGGTCTTCGCCGGACAGGATGCATTCCAGATTGCCGGCCGCCATGGCGATGACGTGGATGATATCCAGCGCCGGGTCATCGGGCCAGTCTTCGGCCAAATGCCGCACCATCCGGCGCAGGTCTCCCTGCCCGGTGAAAAGCACCTGGATCACGAACTCGATACGGTCGTCCACGCCACCCACGCCCACCGTTACAAGGACATTTGTGACAAAGCCGGGCGGCAAGGTCACGCGGAAAGATGCGCGGGTCCGGTTTGCGGCAAAGGGCGGCGCCGGCCATTGCCAGCGCCGCAAGGGTGATGCGGATCAGTAGACCACGACCGAGCGGATGGATTCGCCGGAATGGATCATGTCGAAGCCCTTGTTGATGTCGTCCAGCGTCAGGATATGGGTGATCAATGAGTCGATTTCGACCTTGCCCTCCATGTACCAATCGACAATCTGCGGCACGTCGGTGCGGCCGCGGGCGCCGCCGAAGGCCGTGCCTTTCCAGACCCGGCCGGTGACCAGCTGGAAGGGGCGGGTCTCGATCACGGCACCCGCAGGGGCGACGCCGATGATGATCGACTGGCCCCAGCCGCGATGGGTGCATTCCAGCGCGTCGCGCATCACCTTGACGTTGCCGGTGCAGTCGAACGAGTAATCCGCGCCGCCGATCTTGTCGATCGGGGTCTTGGTCAGGTCAACGATGTGCTGGACGACCCCGCCTTCGATTTCCTTGGGGTTGACGAAATGGGTCATCCCGAACTTTTCGCCCCAGGCCTTCTTGTCGTTGTTCAGGTCAACCCCGATGATCATGTCGGCGCCGGCCATCTTCAGGCCCTGAATGACGTTGAGGCCGATGCCACCGAGGCCAAAGACCACGGCCTTTGCGCCGATCTCCACCTTGGCGGTGTTCAGGACGGCACCGATACCGGTGGTGACGCCGCAGCCGATGTAGCAGATCTTGTCGAAGGGCGCGTCGTTGCGCACCTTGGCAAGGGCGATTTCCGGCATGACGGTGTGGTTGGCGAAGGTGGAACAGCCCATGTAGTGAAAGATCGGGGTGCCATCGAGCATGGAAAAGCGCGTGGTCCCGTCAGGCATCAGTCCCTGGCCCTGGGTCGCGCGAATGGCGGTGCAGAGGTTGGTCTTGCGGCTGAGGCAGGACGGGCATTCGCGGCATTCGGGCGTGTAAAGCGGGATGACATGGTCGCCCGGCTTCAGCGATTTGACGCCGGGGCCGCATTTCACCACGACGCCTGCGCCTTCATGGCCGAGGATCGCAGGAAACAGCCCTTCGGGATCGGCGCCCGACAGGGTGAATTCGTCGGTGTGGCAGATGCCGGTGGCCTTGATCTCGATCAGGACCTCGCCTTCCTTGGGGTCATCTAGGTTGACTTCCATCACGGTCAGCGGTTGTCCAGCCTTCAGGGCCACGGCGGCGCGGGTACGCATGGTTTGATCCTTTCCTTGTATCGTTGCGCGCAAGGCTGTGCCAAATATCGGCAGAGTTCAACGCTGGAAGCGAC
>JBATAV010000120.1:0-22145 GCA_049662025.1 Paracoccaceae bacterium
CCGCAGAAATCCAGATACGCATCGCACTGATGAACCGCTTCTCGGCACGGCCGAGATCGTTCGCATGGGCTGAGTTCAAAGCGGAAAGGGGACGTCACGCCTCAGGCCCGAGTTGCGCAACAACGCCCTGGCGAGCGCGCAATCGCACGCGACGTCGACAGGCAGGTGGCCGAACCACAGATCAGGGCCGCGATCCTGAACCGCTTTGCGGCCCTGGGAACGCCGCAAACTGAACGCGCGGGATGACTCTGTTCAAGCGAAGGGGAAGCTCGGCATCAGGCTGATTTGGGCAACAGAGCCGCCCATCTGCCGCGGTGTAAAGCGCGCCTTTCAGATCTATGTTGTTTTGCGGAACAAGACCGGCAAACTGCACACGCAGAGACCATTCTGCTTTCCAGCTGATAGCCTTCGAGATTGCGGTTCCAGCGTTCGTGCTCGGCATATTGCGCGTCAGTTGCACAGGTGAACATGATCCCGGCAGCGAGACGCCACCTGGCGCGATGGTTCATGTGCCGGACTGACTGACACCACCCGTCAGAACGTCGTTTCGGAATCGAGCGGCCAGATCGGGCGGCGCACGTGTGTATAGGGGCGCCGTGACATGTTCGGGGTGGAAAGTGCGCCACTGTCGCAAACGATGACCTTGCCTGCGATGGGTTCAAAGGCTGCGCGGAAATGCTGCATGCTCTTGAGCGCCAGAACGGCTTTTCTCGCAGGCTCGATGCCGAAGGCACAAAGCTGCTGACGGTCCAGCATCTGTTCGCGTTCGGTCACGATCAGAATGTCGATCCCGTCCACCCGAAAGACCGCGGTCGGGCCGAAGGTGTGGTCAAGCCCACCAAGCATCGGGCCATCGCCGCGGTAGCTGCCGTTGGACAGGCAGGTGATCGTTCCCGTCAGGGCAAGCGGGCCGCCACCGAAATCGGGATCGCATTTTCCGCCGATGTCGATCGTGACGGAGTCGCCAACCTTGTGCCGATGCAAAGCGGCAGCGGCTTCGGGGTCAATCATCGGGGCAAGGACGGCATTGGTCAATTTGCCGTCCAGCATCGCGCGCAAAAGATTGGTGGCATCGCCGTAGGCACCCGATCCGGGGTTGTCGGCATAGTCGGCAATCACAAGCGGGCCGTGCGCGGAATCGAAACCGCGCGCGACTTCTACGGCCTTGACGACATCGAGGAATTCATTCTGGCCACTGAACCGCGCGTCCCAGATGGCGCGGGCATGGGCGTCGGCGATGGCACCCGCACGGGTCTCGGCGCCGGGCGTGGCGGAATCGTAGGTGACAAGGACGCTTGGCCCCATTTCAAAGATATCGGCGTCCGAAAATCCGGCATTGATCGACACCGACAGGATACCCCGTTCAGCCTCTTGCGCGCGCGCTTGGTCATAGAGGGCCACCATCGGCCCCGCATCTGATCGGCCCGAGTTGATCTCGTCCATCATCGGCACCGCGCGGCGCAGGGTTGCAGGTCTGGTCAACCCCGCCATCGCATCCTGCAAAAGCTCTGCCGCCTTTCGCCCGCATGGCCGCATGTCAACATGCGGATAGGTCTTGTAGGAAACCCAGATCTGCGCGTTCTCGGCCATTGCCGCCGTCGCATTGGCATGCAGATCCAGCGTTACCGAAATCGGCAGATCAGGGCCGACAATGGCGCGCAGCCTGCGCAACAACTCACCCTCGCCATCTTCGCAGAAATCGCAGACCTGCGCGCCATGCAGACTGAGGAGGATGCCGTCAAGCTGGCCTTTGTGCGCGGTCGTTTCGCGACAGATGATCCCCGCTATATGATCGTAGGCAGCGCGCGAGACCGACCCGGCCGGCGAGGCCAGGGCGGAAACCGCATGGATCATCCGCCAACCTTTTTCGCGCGCCACATCGACAAAGCCCGCCAGTTCGGTGTTGGCGTCGCCCCGCGCGGCAATGGCGGCATCGCCTTCGATCAGGCAATCGACGGCGAAATCGTGAAGCTCGGTCAGGCCCTTCTTGAAGGTGTTGTTTTCGGAAACGAATTCGGCGGACAGAACGGTGAAGGTCATGGCAAGCCTCTCAAAGCGGATGGAAACAGGCGACCGGATGACCCGGCGTTATCTCGGCAAGTTGAGGGTCGGTTTCGCGGCACTGGTCAGTTGCACGCGGACAGCGACCGGCGAAGGCACAGCCTTTCGGCAGATCGAAGGCCGACGGGATTTCGCCGCCAAGCGCCTGCAGGGTCTGGCGCTGCGTCGGATCGGGGGTGAAATTGCTGTCCATCAGCGCGCGGGTATAGGGATGGCGCGGGCGCGCGTCGTGCCGGGGCAGGACTTCGGCCACCGCCCCCAGATACATCACCATGATCCGGTCGCAAAAATAGCGCACAAGGCCCAGGTCATGCGAGATGAACAGATAGGTCAGCCCAAGATTGCGTTTCAGGTCTGACAGAAGGCCGATGATCTGCGCCTGGATCGACACATCAAGCGAGGCAGTGGGCTCATCCAGCACGATGAAGTCGGGCGCCTGTGCCAGCGCCCGCGCGATACCGGCGCGCTGACGCTGGCCACCCGAAAGCTGGTGGGGATAGCTGTTGGCCATCGACGTTGAAAGCCCGACCTGTTGCAAAAGTTCGTCGATCCGGCCGGGCGGTCGACGCTCACCTTGAACCGCGAAGGGCTCGGACAGGACATCTTCCAGGGTGAAACGCGGATCGAGCGATGCATAGGGGTCTTGAAACACCATCGCCATGCGGCGGCGCAGATGGCGCAGATCGCCGCGCGACAGTGTCGTCAAGTTCTGCCCGTCAAAGGCGATCTGTCCCGAGGTGGGGTCGATCAGCCGCAGGACAAGCCGCGCCAGAGTCGACTTGCCGCAGCCGCTTTCTCCCACAACGCCCAGCACTTCGCCCCGGTCGATCGTGAAAGACACGCCGCGCACGGCGAGCATGGATCTGGGTTTGGCCAGAAACCCGCCCCCGGTTTCAAAGCGCTTTACCAACCGGTTTGCATCGATCAGCGGCTCAGCCATCTTTCTGCTCCAGCGGATGATGGCAGGCAAAGCCGCCGCCTTCGGCAAGTGGCGTGATCTTCGGCTGCACATCCTGGCACAGATCGCCGGCGCGCGGGCAGCGCGGGTGGAACCGGCAGCCAGACGGATAGGCCACGACCGAAGGCACGATGCCGGCAATGCCGGTCAGGCTGCCCGGCGCCATACCCTCACGCGGGATGCAGTCGATCAGCGCCGCCGTGTAGGGATGCGCGGGTCGGGCGAACAGCGAGGCGACCGGGCGCGTCTCGGCCAGCCGCCCGGCGTACAGCACCGCCACCCGGTCGCAGATTTGCGCCACGACGCCCATGTCGTGGGTGATCAGGACAAGCCCCAGATCGCCTTCCCGCACCAGCTGGCCAAGGATATGGATGATCTGCGCCTGAACGGTCACGTCCAGGGCCGTTGTCGGCTCATCAGCGATGATCAGGTCCGGCTCGCCGGCCAGCGCCATCGCGATTACAATGCGCTGCTTCATGCCGCCCGACAGTTGGTGCGGGTAGGCGTCGCAAATCGTCGCCGCCTCGGCGATGCGCATCCGCGTCAAAGTGTCGATGGTGCGGGCGCGCGCGGCCTGGCGCGACAGACCCAGATGCAGCCGCGCCACCACATCGACCTGCTCGCCGATCCGCTGCACCGGGTCGAGCGCGGTCATCGGGTTTTGGGTGACAAAGGCGATCCGTTTGCCGCGGTAAGGGCGCAAGGCGGCCTCGGGCAGGGCGGCAAGATCGGTGCCGTCGAACCGCACCGCACCTTCGGAAATCCGCCCGCCGATCAGCGGTAGCAGACCGGCGATTGCCAGTGCCGTCAGCGATTTACCCGAACCGCTTTCGCCGACCAACCCAAGGATCTCGCCCCGTTGCAGCGCAAAGCTGATGTTCGACAGCGGCTCGACCGCGCCGATCCGGACCGACAGGTTTTCAACGGACAGAAGCATTGTCATGCCTCTCGCAGCCGGGCTTTGATGTCCAACTCCCGGATCATCGCATCGCCAAACAGATTGATCGCAATGACGGTGATCGCCACGGCAAGACCGGGAAAGATGATGATCCCCGGCGCCTTGAACAGCAGTCCCGACCCCGATGACATCATCGCCCCCCAGCTTGGCACCGGCGGTTGCGCGCCAAGGCCGAAAAACCCCAGGGTTGCCTCAAGGATGATCGCGTCGCCGGTTGCCAGCATCCCGGCCACCAGCACCGGCGCCAATGCGTTGGGCAAAAGGTGCCGGAACAGGATGAACCCGTCGCTTGCCCCCAGGCTGCGCGCCGCCTCGATGTAGGTTTCCGAGCGGATCGCCATGATCTGGGCGCGGGTCAGCCGGGTGAACTGCGCAAGATAGGCGACGGCGATTGCCGCAAGCGTTCCGGTAACGCCGGGGCCGATGATGGCCACGAGGATCAGAGCCACCAGAATCTCGGGAAAGGACCAGCTGAGATCGACGACGATGGTCACAGCCTTGTCCAACCGCCCGCCGAAATAGCCGGCAGCAGCCCCCAGCACCATCCCGGCAAAGACCGAAAAGCCGATCGCAATGCCGGATACGGAAAGCGAGGTGCGCGCGCCATAAAGGATGCGGGTCAGCAGATCGCGCCCGAACTCGTCCGTCCCCAGCCAATGCGCAGCGGTAGCAGCTTGAAAGCTCTCGGGCAGGTTCTGGATATCGTAATCATAGGGTGTCAGCAGCGGCGCAAGGACCGCCGCCGCGATCACCAGCACCAGCCACAGTCCGGGCACGGCACCTTTGGGTGTGGCCAATGCCCGGCGCAATGGCGAAAGGATGCGCCCGAGGGTCATGTCATCGCCCCCCTGACGCGGGGGTCCATCAGTGCTTGCAGGATGTCGCCGATCAGCGTGCCCAGCATGACCGCAATCGCAAGCATCAGCAAAGCCGCCTGCACCACCGGATAATCATGCTGGTTCAACGCCTTGATCAAGGTCGATCCCAATCCCGGCCGGGCGAACACATATTCGACCGTGACCGCCCCCCCCAGGATCCAGCCAATGCGCAAGGCCAGGATCGTCACCACCGGGATCAGCGCGTGGCGCAGCACATGGCGCAGCATGATGCGCCGCGCCGGCAGGCCCTTGGCGTGCAGCAGCAAGACGAAATCGCGACCCTGCGCCTCGATCATCGCCACGCGGGTGACCCGGGCGACAAGGGCGGTGCCGCCCAGACCGATGGTCAGCACCGGCAACACCAGACTGTCCCATCCCCGCGCGCCCGACACCGGAAACCAGCCAAGCTGGACCGAGAAGGCAAGGATCAGCAGCAGCCCAAGCCAGAACGACGGCAGGGTCGATCCGATCAGGACGCTGCCCATGACCAGCTGATCCGGCCAACGGTCCCGCTTGGCGGCAGCCAGAACGCCAAGCACCACGCCGACGACCGCGGAAAACAGGAAGGCCAGACCGCCAAGGGCCAGCGAATGCGGCAGGGCTTGCCAGATCAGCGAAGACACCGGACGCCGGGTGACGATGGAAGTTCCAAGATCGCCCTGCAGCACGTGGCCAAGCCAGATGCCGTATTGAACGACCAGTGGCCGGTCCAGACCGTAACGCGCCTCGATCTCGGCACGTTTGCTGGCGGACGATCCGACCTTCAAGAGGTTGTCGACCGGATCGCCGGGGATAAGGTGCAGGATCAGAAAGATCACCACCGACACGGCCAGAAATACCGGCAGGAGAAGCAGGACACGCCTGATCAGGAACCCAAGCATGCCCGCCCTCCCGCCAATCTGCGCCTATTCCTTCACGCTGACGTCAAGCATCACCGTGCCGGTAATCGAGGTGCCGTGGATCACGTCTGGCATCACGATACGGTCCTTGTTGTAGGCCATGTTCTGTTCCGGCTGGTAGATCGGCGCATAGGGGAACTGGCTGGTCACATATTGATGATAGGCGGTGAAGTTCGCCACCCGTTCGGCCTGCGTTGCCGATCCGGCCATGGCTTTGGCGCGCAGTTCTTCGGCCTTGGGGTCGTTGAACATCGAGACGTTCGGATAGCCCAACCGATCGGCGCCGAAGAACCAGTCGACAATGTCGGCGTTGCTCCAGAAATAGGACCGCACGGCAAGTTGCTGTTCGCCGGTCTTGTATTGATCGCGGATCGTCGAACTGTCGTAGGTGGTGATGGTGGCTTCGATCCCCACCGCCTTCAGTTGCGCCTGCACGACTTCGGTCAGGCGGCGAAACACGCTGTCACTTTGCGTCCACAACGAGACTGACAGCCGCTTGCCATCCTTGGCCCGCACCCCGTCGCTGCCCATGACCCAGCCCGCCTCGTCCAGCAGGCCGTTGGCCTTGTCCGGATTGTAGCTGATGTCGTAAGCCGGGTCGATTTTTGATTCCGGCAGGGCCGAGATCAGGAAGTTGTTGGCAACCGCCCCATAGTTGGCAAAGACGTTTTCCAGGATTTCTTTCTGGTTGATCGCCAGCGCCGCGGCTTCGCGCACGCGGATATCGGTGAACGGCTCCTTGGTTACGTTGATCGGCATGTAGTAAAGTTCCTGACCCGCGATCTTCATCAGGGCAAGGCTTTGGTCAGACCCGATTTCGCCAAGATAATCCGTCGGCAAGGATAGAAGCGCATCGACACCGCCGGTCTTCAGTTCCAGAAAGGCCGTCGAGTCTTCGGCAATTTCGCGCAGGGTCAGCTTCTTGATCGTTGGCGGTCCCTGATTGGCAGATAGCGGCGAGGCCCAGGCATAGTCGTCGTTACGCACCAGCACCGTTTCCTGGCCCAGGGTGAAGCTCTCCAGCTTGAACGGACCGGTGCCGACAGCCTCGCTGACCCCGTAATCCTCGCCCATTTCAGCCACAACGGCAGGATCGGGAACGCCCATGAAACTGGACGACAGGTTGTACAGGATGTTCGGGTCAGGGTGCTTCATCACGAATTTGACTGTCAGGTCATCGACCGCCTCGATCTTGTCGATCGCGTCAGTCATGTAGGAGTTTTCCGATGTCCGGAACATCTCCAGCCATTTCACCACGGCTTGCGCGTTGAAGGCATCGCCGTTGTGGAACTTGACACCCGGTTTCAGATGAAAGGTCCAGGCCATGCCATCGGGGGCCTCATCCCAGCTTTCGGCCAGGTGCGGGTGAAAACTCAGGTCGCCGTCCTGTTCGACCAATGTGTCATAGATCATCGTGAACACCGCGTTGGTATTCACGGCTGTGAACGGATTGTAGTTGGGAATGCCCACCTCGTTCGTGCTGAGGACAAAGACGGCCTCCTGCGCCATCAGCGGCAACGGCGCAAGCGCAGTGGTGCAAAGGATGGCAGCGGCCAGATGCTTTTGCAGTCTATGAAACATGGTCCTCTCCTGTTGTTGTTGTCCGTGGTTTATTTGAGTGGTCGCCGCAGATCACCCGAGTGACCTGTGAAGGTGTTGTAAAGGGCCGAAACCCTGCTCATCCGGTCCTCGACTTCGGGGCCCAACTCGCCAAAGACTCCGTTCACGATCAGCCCGATCAGCGATGCCATTGCCGAAGTTGCATCCCAGAACTGATTGAAGTCGGTTTGCACCACGAAGAATTCATCCGCCACGTCGCGCGCCCAGGGGCAATAGGGATCAGTGATCAGCGTTACCGGAATGCCTGCCGCTTTCGCCGTGCTGGCAAGGGTTTGCGTCAGGCGCGAATATCGTCGGCCGTCGATCAACACCAGGCAGGTGTCACCCGGTGTGGCCAAAAGCACTTCGGCGAAGTTGCCTGCGGTCTGGTCCAGAAGCTGGACGCCGGGCCGCAGATATTGCAAACCGTGCGCCAGGAACTGACCATGGCCGCGTTCGGTCTGAAACCCGGCGACAAAGACCTGCCGGCAATGCGCCAACCGTGCCACGACGCGGGCGAACTCGGGCGTTCCGGCAAGCTCGTAATTGGCAACGATGGCCGCGATTTCGCGCTCCATGCCACGGGCGGCTTCTGCAGATCCGGCCTTCAGGCGACCCGCGAAATCCTGCAGCCGGTCGCCGATCAGCCAGGCCTTGTTGCCCAGTTCAGAGCGAATGGCGGCCTTGACGTCCTTGAAATGGCGATAGCCAAGGCCTCGGCAGAACCGGCCGACTGTCGCCTCGCTGATGCCGATTTTCGCGCCGACCGAAGCGGCCGTCTCGAAGGGAAGATCCTTCAGATTCGTCAGAAAATAGTTGGCCAGCGCCTGCGTGGCCGGAGAGGTGTCGCGCAGGCTTTCCTCTAGCTGCCCGCGAAGATCCGCAGGACGTGGCGGCTTGGTCAAAATGGTTCGCACGTCCCCCATCCGCCCCCCGAAGATCGCGGCCGACGCTCTTGGCCACTGCGAAAAATGTGACAGAAAGCTTCCTGTCAGTCAATCTTGCAAGAAAACTGTTACGCGATAGAATGCTGCACTTGTCCCGCCGCCTTGTTAGGAAAGACCTTCCATGCCAGTGTCAGCCGCTACACGCCCGCCCCTGATCATTGACGCGGCCGAACTGCGCTTGGTCCGCCTGCCGCTGATTACCCCCTTCACCATCGCCACCGGCACCATGCACGAAAAGCTGTTCCCGCTGGTTCGGCTGTTTTCCGGCGACCTTGAAGGGGTGGCCGAAGGCGTGATGGACCCGCTGCCGGACTATCTTGAAGAGACCGTGGCGGGTGCAGCGGATTTCCTGTCCACGGTCCTTCTGCCCGGCGTTGTCGGAAAAAGCTTTGCCAATCCGCAGGCCGTCGGGCGCCATCTGGCGCCATGGCGGGGCAATCACATGGCGCGCGCCACCATCGAGATGGCATTCTGGGATCTCTGGGCGCGGTCATTGAACCTGCCATTGCAGACGGCGCTCGGCGGCGAGGGCGACGCGATCGACGTCGGCGTTTCGCTGGGGATCGCACCCTTGCCCACCACGCTTGACCGGGTGCGAAGCCATCTTGACCAGGGCTACAAACGGATCAAGCTGAAGATCATGCGCGGCCACGATCTGGCCTTGGTGCGTGCCGTGCGTGAGACCTTTCCCGATGCGCATCTGACGGTTGACGCGAACTGCGACTACACGCTGGCCGATGCGCCGCTGCTGACGCAACTGGATGACTTCGCGCTGGATTATATCGAGCAGCCACTGGCCTGGGACGACATCCATGACCATGCCGTCCTTCAAAGCCGGATGGCGACTCCGATCTGTCTGGACGAGTCGATCCGAACCGTCGCCCACGCCCGCAAGGCACTGCAAAGCGATGCGGCGCGGGTGATCAACATCAAGGTGGGCCGGACCGGCGGATACGGCGCTGCCCTGGCGATCCACGATCTTTGCGCGGCCTTCGATGTGCCGGTCTGGTGTGGCGGGATGCTGGAAAGCGGTATCGGACGCGCGCACAACATCCACCTCTCCACCCTTCCCAACTTTCGCAAACCGGGCGACACCTCGTCCGCCAGTCGCTACTTCGGCCGCGACATCATCGTGGAAAAGCTGGAAACCCGCGATGGCCGGATGCCGGTCCCACAGGGCGCCGGCATTGGCGTGACACTCGACCACGACTTTCTGGCGACGGTCAGTCACGGAATCCGAAGGTTCGACCGATGACTGCCCTGATCCTGCGTGACCTGTCCGGCATGACTGACTTTCTTGAGGCTGAAGCCTTGCAGCGTTCGGTCTGGGGCGAAGGAGATCTTCCCGATCCGGGCGATCTGATGATGGTCATTCAGGCCGAAGGCGGCCTTTGTGCCGGGGCTTTCCACGATGGAAAGATGGTGGGCTACATCTTTGCCTTCCCAACGCGGGATCCTGCGGTACAGCATTCGCACCGGTTGGCGGTTCTGCCCGAGATGCGTGGCCAAAGGCTTGGGGTGCGGCTGAAATGGCATCAGCGCGACTGGTGCCTGGCGCGCGACATCAATCTGGTGCGGTGGACCTACGATCCGATGCGCCAGACAAACGCAAACCTCAACATCGGCAGTCTTGGCGCCAAGGCGCGCGTCTATTGCGCCGATTACTATGGCGTGATGAAAGGCATCAATGCGGGTGTGCCTTCCGATCGGCTCCTGGTGGAATGGCGTCTGGACGACCCCGACGTGGTCTCTCGCGCCAATGGACGGCCCACGACGCTGCCGCAGGATCGGATCACGGGGCGCGTTGAAATCCGCCAGGACTTTGCCGATCTGCTGCGCAATTCACCTGACCAGGCGCTGGCCGACAGGTTGCGGGTAAGGCAGGCGTTGGTAGACGCATTTGGCCGACAGGAGGAAATCGTGGGTTTTGATCGCCTGACCTGCGCGTATCTCCTGGCGAAACGGACGGGCTGACCCAAACCGGCGGCTTTGAGGTTTCGCAACACAGTGCCCGCCGGACCAGTTCCCCGCCGGACCAGTTCGTAGCGCGGAGGCGGGCAGGAAAAGGCGTCGTCATGTCGCCCTTCCAAGCCATTGATTCACGATGTGAACCTGCTACGGGCAGGGTTCCCCGGCGCCGCCCGCAGCCGCGCACGACTGATGCGCTGGGCGCATCAATAAACGTTCACACGCCAATTCCCATGGACCAACCTGGCTTGCGATAAAGGGACCGGGCGATGTTCGATGCTCCCTGAATTCCAGAACATCGCGGCCATTATCTGCCCGATCCAGATCGCCCCGCCCCTCTGGACACGGCCCTCAAGGAGACGAAAATGAGCGATGTAGACGCCAAGGAACTGGACCGCCTGTTGCAGCAGGCTTTCGATACCGCCAGCAAACTGTATCAGGACCGCGGCTTCCAGCGCCGTATCGGCTTTGGCAAGCGGCCCGCGCTGGTGTCGGTTGATCTGGCCAATGCCTGGACCCGCCCCGGCAATCCCTTCACCTGCGATCAGGAGAAGATGGACAACGAAATCATCCCCGGCATGCAAAAGCTGCTCAAGGCCTTCCGCGCCGCCAAGTTGCCGGTCGTGCATGTGACCACCGCCTATGAGATCACCGACCGCAACGCCGAATTCACCGACATGGGCCTGTGGCACAACAAGATCCCGGTCGATGTGGTCGATATCAAGAACAAGGATCTCTGGGCCATCGACAGCCGCATCGCCCCGATCGAGGGCGAATACACCCTGCTGAAAAAGCGCGCCTCGTCCTTCCATGGCACCGAGCTTGCGGGCATCCTGCGGGCAGGCAACGTCGACACCATCCTTGTCACGGGTGTCACCGCCTGCGCTTGTGTGCGTCAGACCATCTGCGACGGCATCGCCGACGGCTTCCGCACCATCGCGGTCAAGGAATGCATCGGTGACCGCGTGCCCGGCGCCGTGGCCTGGAACCTGTTCGATATCGACGCCAAGTTCGGCGACGTCCACACCGTTGATGAATGCGTGGCCGTGATCAACGGCCTGGCAGGACAGAAGATCGCGGCTGAATGACCGGCCGGTCTGGCCCCGCGCCGGCCCCTGCGGGCCGCGCCGGGGCCGGACCACACCGGACGCAGTCGGAAACAGATCAGATGGAGGAGGAGGCGAAATGGCCAGAATTGGCGTTGATGTCGGCGGCACGAATACCGACCTGGTGCTGGAATGCCGCAAGGGCGTGTTCTACCACAAGGTCCCGACAACCCTGAAGAATCAGTCGATCGGCGTGGTCGATGGGGTGCAAGGCATCTGCCGCATGGCAGGCATCACCCCCGACGAGGTCGAGATGATCGTCCACGGCACCACCACCGCCACCAACATCACCATCGAACACAACGGTTCGGAATGCGGGATGCTGACGACGGAAGGCTTCCGCGACATCCTGCACATCGGCCGCCACAAGCGCCCCTTCAACTTTTCGCTGCATTTCGACGTGCCCTGGCAAAGCCAGCCGCTGGTCAAGCGCCGCAACCGCATTTCCATCGCCGAACGCATCCTGCCGCCGCATGGCGACATCGCCGTGCCGCTGGATGAAGACGCCGTCCGCGCCGCCTGCGCGGTCTTCCGCAAGCGTGGCATCAAATCGGTGGTCGTCGGCTTCATGTTCGCCTTTCTCAACGATGCCCACGAACAGCGCGCCAAGGAAATCGTGCTGGAAGAACTGCCCGACGCCTATGTCACCTGCTCGTCCGAAGTGGCCAAGGTGATGCGCGAATACGAACGCTTTTCCACCGCCGCGATGAATTGCTATGTCGGGCCGAAAACCGCCTTCTACCTGCGTGATCTGGAAAGCCGCCTGCAAGGTGCCGGCGTGCGGTCCAAGCTGCGGATCATGCAGTCGAACGGTGGCGTTTCCACCGTTGACGCCTGCGCCAAACGCCCGATCCGCATCCTGATGAGCGGCCCTGCCGGCGGTGTCATCGGCGGCGCTTCCGAAGGTGTCATGGCCAATGTGCCGAACATCATCACCGTCGATATCGGCGGCACCTCGGCCGATATCTCGACCATTCCGGGCGGAACGGTCAAGATCATGAACCAGCGCGACACCTATGTCTCGGGCCACCCCGTCCTGACCCCGATGATCGACCTGGTCACCATCGGCGCGGGTGGCGGCTCGGTCGCCTATATCGACGAGGCCGGGGCCTTCCACGTCGGCCCCCGCTCGGCCGGGTCCGAACCCGGGCCGGCCTGCTATGGCCGTGGCGGCACCGAACCCGCCGTCACCGATGCGCAGATCGTGCTGGGGCGGCTTGATCCCGACATGGCGCTGGGCGGCGATCTGAAGCTGGACGCGGCGCTGTCGCACAAGGCGATCGAGGAGAAGATCGCCAGGCCTCTGGGCATCACGGTCAAGCAGGCCGCGCTGGGCATCCTGAAGATCATCAACAACAACATGGCGTTGGCGATCCGCTCGAACTCGGTCGCGCGCGGCATCGACCCGCGTGAATTCTCGATCATGCCCTTTGGTGGCGCAGGCCCGCTGCATGGCGTGGCGCTGTGCGAGGCGATGTCGGCGCGTGACGTGATCGTGCCGGTGGCGCCGGGAATCACGGCGGCGGTCGGCCTGCTGAAAACCGACCTGCAGTATGAACACACCGATGCCGTCATCCTGGAACTGAACAAGGCCACCGAGGGTGATCTTGCGCGCATCAATGCCGCCGTGACGTCGCTGCGGGCGCAGGTTCAGGCGGAACTCGACAGTGACGGCGTGCCGCGCGACCAGCAGAGACTTAGCCTGGTCGCCGAATGCCGCTATCACGGGCAGGGGTTCGAGTTGCGCTCGGCCATGCCCGAGGGGGCGGTGACGGCCGCCAACCTGCATGTGATCACCGACAGTTTCCATGATCAGCACGCCACCGATTACGGCTATGCCTACCGCGATGCCGGGGTGGAACTCATCACCCTGCGCGCCATCGGCCAGGCCAGCGTGCGCCGCATCGAAATCCCGAAGATCAAGGCCACCGACGGCTCCAGCATCGACCGGGCGCTGATGTTCGTGCGCGACACCACCTTTGACGACGGCCGCACGCTCGACACCCCGCGCTATGACCGCACCAAACTCCTGGCCGGCGACCGTGTCCCCGGCCCGGCAATCCTGCACCAACACGATTCCACCACTCTCGTCCCGCCCGGATGGGTGGCCGAGACGCTGGACTACGGCAACACCCGGCTTTCCCCGGTCGGCGCGTGAAGGGAGTGCGCAAGATGAACCAGATGATCCAACCCACTGCCGATATCGTCGATCCGATCACCCTTCAGGTGATCCGCGGCGCCTTTGAAACCATCGCCGAGGAAATGGGCCATGTGCTCTATCGCATGTCGTTTTCCTCGATCATCCGCGAAAGCCAGGATCTGGGCGCGGGGCTGTTCGACACCAGCTTCAACACCCTGTGCGAGTCGGAATCGACGCCGATGCACATCGGCTCGATCCCCGGCTATCTGCGCGGCATCGCCGAGACGCTGGAGGATGGCGAGTGGTATGAAGGCGACGCCGTCGTCCACAACCACCCCTATTTCGGCTCCTCCCACACGCCTGATCTGGCCATCGTGGTGCCGGTATTCTTCGAAGGGCGCCTGGTCGGTTTTGCCGGCAACACCGCCCACCACGTCGACATCGGGGCCGCCACCCCCGGCCTGATCATCGACGTGCCCGATGTCTTTGCCGAAGGCATGCTGTTCGCGGGCACCAAGCTTTACCGCAAGGGCGAACCCAACAACGCCATGTGGAACTACATCCGCCGCAACAGCCGCGCGGCGGGGCAGTTGGTGATGGATATCGAGGCGCAGATCGCCTCGGCCCGGCTTGGCGCCAAACGCTTTGTCGAGCTGCTGGAGAAATACAGCGAAACCACCGTCTTTGCCGCCGCCAACCAGCTGATGGACTATGCCGAGCGGATGACGCGGGCGCGCATTTCGGCCATTCCGGATGGCGATTATACCGCCGAAGGCTGGCTGGATGATGACGGCCGCAACCGCGACAAGCGGCTGAAGGTCAAGGTCACCCTGCGGGTGCGCGGCGATGAGGTCGAGGTCGATCTGACCGGCTCCGCCGACCAGACCCCCACCGCCTACAACGTGCCCTTCGAAGGCTCGACCAAGGTTGCCGCCTATGCCGGTTTCCGCAAGATCCTGCTGGATGCTGCCACTTCCGAAACACGGGTGCCGTCGAACGAAGGCTCGTTCCGCCCGATCAAGGTGACAGCCCCCCTGGGGTCGATCTTCAACCCCAAGTCCCCGGCCAGCGCCGAAGCCCGCTTTACCCAGTGCAACCGGATGATCGACCTGATCATCCAGGCGCTGGCCCCGGTGATGCCCGAACAGGTGATCGCAGGCTCTTCCGCCTCGATCAGCTTTGCGGCCTATTCCGGTGTGCGGCCCTCGGGCGATTACTGGGTGTTCCTGGAGGTCAACGAAGGCGCCTATGGCGGGCGGCCGCGGTCCGACGGGCCGGACTGCATCGACAACCTGATGGCCAACACCCGCAACAACCCGCTGGAAGATCTGGCGATGCACATCCCGATGATCTGCGACCGGTACGAGCTGCGCGACGACGCCCCGCCCGGTGCTGGCCGCTTTCGCGGCGGCATCGGCGTGGTCAAGGCGCAACGGGTGCTGACCACTGCCTTCATCACCCATGAATCCGAACGCCACACCGACGCGCCCTGGGGCATCTTCGGCGGCACCGAAGGCGCTGTCGGACGCTGCACCATCTCCAACCCCGCCCAACCCGGCGAGGCGAAGGAGATGTATTCCAAATTCTCGGGCCTCGCCGTGCAGGCCGATGATGTGATGACCTACTACAGCCCCAACGGCGGCGGCTATGGCGACCCGCTGGATCGCCCGGCCCAGAAGGTGCTCGAGGACGTGCTCGACGGCTACTATTCCGCCGCCCATGCCCGCGAGGCCTATGGTGTCGTCTGCGACCTGGAGCTGGAAACGGTGGACACCGCCGCCACCGACCAACTGCGCGGCGCGATGCGCAAAGCCAGATAACCCCGGCAGGGCCGTCCGAAAGGGCGGCCCTTCTGCAATGACCCTGCATCCGCGGCCACAGGCCCGCGGCAGGCGGGTTGCACCCTCCACCCGACAGGAGCCCATCCATGACACTGGCAGAACAGCTGAAAACGGCCGAGCATGAACGCTCGTCCCTGATCGAGGAATCGATCCTTCCCACCCACCTGAACCAAAGACCGATCTCGATGCTGGGCTATGCCTGGATCTGGGTCGGCATCGCCGTCATCATCGCCACCTATTCGCTGGGCGCGGCGGGGGTCGGCGGCGGCGTCAGCCTGGCCACCGTGATCCTGACCATCGGGCTGGCCAACCTGGCCATCGGCGCCTTCATGCTGCTGACCGCCGATATCGGCACCGAACACGGGCTGACCTTCGCCGTCTATCTGCGCGCGCCCTTCGGCGTTCACGGCACGCATCTGCCCGCGATCTCGCGCGGCGTCGTCGCGGCCATGTGGTTCGGCATCCAGACCTATCTGGGCGCGCTGGCCCTGAACGGGATCGGCGAGTATTTCCTGGGCTTTTCCAACTGGTTCATCTGGTATGTGCTGTTCGGCGTGGTGCAGGTCATCAGCACCATGGCCGGCATCAAGGCGGTCGAACGGCTGGCAGCCCTTGCCGCCCCGGCGATCATCATCATCTCGGTCTGGATGTATTACACGCTGGACGGCATCGCCCAGACCAAGGGCCTGAACATCTGGACCTTCCACGCCGAGGGGCAGATGTCGCTTCTGGTCCTGTTCATCGCCAACATGGCCTTCTGGTCGACCATGGCGATCGACATTCCCAACCTCACCCGCTTCATCAAGACCGAGCCCGGCGCGCGCGGCTTCGTGCAGCGCAACAAGGCGGTGTTCCTGGGCCAGCTGGTCGCCCTGCCGATCACCCAGGCGCTGATCGCCGGGATCGGCGCGGTGTCGTTCATCGCCACCGGCAACTGGAACCCGATCGAGGTGATCCAGGGCGATGCGCAGGGCCTCTCGCTCTTGATCCTGCTCTTGCTGGTGGTGCTGGCGCAGTGGTCCACCAACAACTCGGCCAACCTGATCCCGGCGGCGCTGACCTTCGTCAACCTGGCGCCGCGCGTCATCAACTATCGCTCCGGCGTGGCGCTGGCCGGCGTGGTCGGCACGCTGTGCTTCCCGTGGCAGATCCTGAACAACCTCTTCGTTTTCCTGGGCTATTACGGCGCCTTCCTGTCGGCCATCGGCGGCATCATGGTGGCCGATTACTATGTGATCCGGGGCCGCAAGCTGAACGTGCCCGCGCTGTTCGATCCGCAAGGGCAATACCGCTACAGCAACGGCTTCAACGTGGCCGGGCTGCTTTCGTGGATCATTGCGGGCGCGGTGGCGGCCTGGTGGTCGCAATATGCCTTCATCATCGGCTTCCCGGCGGGCTTCGTGCTCTACACCGTGCTGATGAAGGCGCTGGTCCTGCCCAACCATCCGCAGGCAGAGCTGTCGTCGCGCGACCCCGACGCCTTCCTTGGTACATCGGCCGGGATCAGCTGGGCCTATCTGGGCAACGGCCGGTTCTCGCGGATCAAGCCGGGCGATACTTCGGGCGTCGTCATCGCCCGCGAAGACCTGTAACGCAAGCAGGTCCGGCCAGACCTGGTTTTCGGCAGTATCAGTGGCCTGACCGCAATACGGCACCATGCAATTCCTTGCATGGTGCCGACGTATGTCCGGCGTCGGAATCCGGTGCCGCCCTTGCCGCAGGCCCGCTGGGGGGGGCACGGGCCGTATCGGGTTCAAAGACCTGTGCCGGAAAGCACCCTGTTGCACCCCGGTTTTCCCGATGCGGTCGGGCGGTTTCATCATCCGGGCCACCACCGAAGACAGTTGCGGCCATCGCCAGCCCTGCCGCCCCGGCCAGAGCCGCAGGGCATCGCCGCAAGGCTCCGGCCATTCTGCACCAAGCCAACTGGACGCGGAGAATTCCGGCTTCGAACCGCCGGTTCCGGGGGCCATGCTTCAGCAATGGCCGCTCTTGCGCGAATCGGCAGGAAGGATCAAGTTGACTGGACAACTTTCGGAGGACGTCGGTGCTGCCCGAATCTGCCGACCCGCTTTACACCCAGCTGGCGCTGATCCTGCGCAACCGGATTGCCGACCTGGCGCCGGGGCAGAAGATCTGGTCGGAACCCAGCCTGTCGCGCGAATTCGGGGTCAGCCGCTTTACCGTGTCACGCGCGATCGAGCAGTTGCAGCGCGACGGGCTGGTGGTGCGGCGGCAGGGCAGTGGCACCTATGTGGCCGAACAGGTGCTGCGCCAGATGCCCTCGGTGCTGCTGGGCTTTGCCGAGGCGGTGGCGGCGGTCGGCCAGTCCAGCGCGCAGGAACTGCGCAGCTTTGCGCCCGTGGCCTGGCGGCCGGATTACCCCTATCCCGCCGGCGCCGCGCTATGGCTGCTCGATCGTCTGCGTCTGGTGAGCGGGCGGCGCATCGCCTGGCACCGGTCGGTCCTGTCGGATGCAATCGTGCAGGAAACCGGGCTTGACGCCTCCGTCGCCGCAGCACCCGACTTTTCGCTTTACGCCCATCTGGCCCGCCACGGCCACCGCGCTGAGCGTGCCGAAGAAAGCTTTCACGCCCGCCTTGCCACCGCTGAAGAGATTGCCCTTCTGACGATGCCCGACCCGGCCGCCGCAATCAGCGTCCGTCGCGTCACCCGCGATGCTGCGGGCACAGTGATCGACCATGTCGAGGCGCTTTACGACGCCCGCAGCTATTCCTACCGCGCAGACCTGGTGCGCGGGGCCACCTCAGACCTCAACAAGATCTCAATCGGAGTTCACCATGACAAAGACACCGCTTCGCGCCGCTAGCACTGCCCTCGCGCTCGCCCTGGGCCTCGCCGCCCCCGCATTGGCCGAAGATCGGCCGGTGGCACTGATCATCTCGCAATCGGGGCTGGGCGACCAAAGCTACAACGACCTGGCCTATGCCGGGTTCGAGCGCGCCTTGGCCGACACCGGGCTGACCGGCAAGACCGTGGAAAGCAAGGAGATCGTCGCCCAGGCCGACGAGATCCTGCGCCGCGCCTCGGACGCGGGCTTCGGGCTGGTGCTCGATCTGGAATATGCCCACGGCGACCCGATCAAGACCGTGGCCAAGGACTATCCCGATACCGACTATGTCATCCTGAACCAGGTGGTCGAGGGCGCCAACATCGCCTCGATCGTGTTCAAGGAACAGGAAGGCTCTTACCTCGCGGGCGTTCTTGCTGCCGGCATGACCATGCAAACCGGCGTTGAGGGCATCAATGACAAGCCGGTCCTCGGCGTGATCGGCGGCACCAAATCGGCCGGGATCGACAAGTTCATCGTCGGCTTCATCGAAGGCGCGCGCTCGGTCAACCCCGACATCGACGTGAAGGTCGGCTATTCCAACAACTTCGCCGATCCGGCGGTCGGCCTGCAGATGGCCAATGCCATGTTCGACGAAGGTGCCGACATCATCTATCACATCGCCGGCGGCACCGGCATCGGCGTGATCGAGGCGGCCAAGGAACGCGGTGCCTTTGCGATCGGCGTCGATACCGATCAGGACGCACTGGCCCCCGGCCATGTCCTGACCTCGATGATCAAGCGCGGCGACGTGGCGGTCGAGCGCATCGTCAAGGACTATGCCGCAGGCAATTTCCCGGCGGGGAAAACCATCGACCTCGGCCTTGCCGAAGGCGCGGTCGGCCTGTCCGACATGCAATACACCAAGGACATCGTCCCGGCCGACATCATGGCCAAGGTCGATGCCGCCAAGGCGGGCATTCTGGACGGGTCGATCAAGGTCTGGGACGTTCTGGCCCAGGGCGAGCCGGACTGGTTCAAGTAACCCCTGGTGACAGGCGGGTCCGCCATGCAGGGCGCAGCACAGACAGGGGCACCCGCAAAGGTGCGCCTGGGCGGCAGGGGGCTGTCGAAAAGCTTTGGCCCGCTGAAGGCCAATGACCGGATCGACCTTGCCGCAGCACCAGGCACCATTCTGGCCATCGTCGGCGGCAATGGCGCGGGCAAGTCCACGCTGATGAAGATGCTGCAAGGGCTGCAACCGCCCGATGCCGGCACCGTTGTCGTGAACGACGCCCCCGTCAGCTTTCGCAGCGCGCGCGAGGCGATCCGCGCGGGCATCGGCATGGTGCATCAGGAGTTTACCCTGATCTCCGGCCTGACCCTTCTGGAAAACCTGATTCTGGGGGACGAGCCGCGCACCCGCCTTGGCACCATCGACCGCGCCGCCGCTCTGGCGCGGGCCGAAGATCTGGCCACTCTGGCCGGGGCGCGGATCGACTGGTCGCTGCGCGAGGAACGCGCGCCTGTCCACATGCGCCAGGCGGTCGAGATCCTGCGCCTGATCTACCGCGGCGCCGATGTGCTGATCCTGGACGAGCCGACCGCCGCCCTTGCCCCGGCGCAGGTCCGCGACCTGCTGGCCCTGATGCGCAATCTGAAAGCGCGCGGCAACACCATCCTTTTCATCAGCCACAAGCTGGACGAAGTGCTTTCTGTGGCCGATCAGATCACCGTCCTGCGGCAGGGCCGCGTTGTCGCCACCCGCCCGGCGGCCGATCTGGACAAGGCCGAACTGGCCCGGTTGATGACCGGCGAAACCGTGTTGCAACCCACCGCCGCCCCGGCCAATCCGGGCGATGTGGTGCTGAGGCTGGACAAGGTGTCCCTGCCAGGCACAGGCGCGAATGTGCTGTCCGACCTGACGCTTGATCTGCGCGCGGGCGAAATCGTCGGCATCGCCGGCGTGGCCGGCAACGGGCAGGACGAGATTGCCGGGCTGGTCTCGGGCCTTCTGGTGCCGCAGGCCGGGGCGATCTGGCTGAACGGACAGGACATCACCCGGCTGACGACGCGGCAGCGGCGTGGGCTTGGCCTTGCCTACCTGTCGCCCGACCGCAAGGCCGAAGGCCTGTGCCTGGACGCGAGCATTGCCGAAAACCTGCTGGCCTCGCATCAGCGCAAGCGCCAGTTCGGCGCGCGGGGCTTTCTGAACCTGCGCACGGTCGGGGCCTTTGCGACAGGCCGGATCAACGCCTTCGACGTGGCCTGCGCCGGGCCTGCCCAGCGGGTCGGCGATCTGTCGGGCGGCAACCAGCAAAAACTCGCCATGGCGCGCGAGCTTTATGATTCCCCCAGGGTTCTGCTGGCCTGCCAGCCGACCCGCGGCGTCGACATCCGTGGCATCGCCGCCATCCACGAGCAGCTTCTGGCATTCCGTGACGGCGGTGGCGCGGTGCTGTTGATCTCGGAAGAACTGGAAGAGCTGATGCAGCTTTCGGACCGCATCCTCACGCTTTACGGCGGCCGCCTGACCGGGGAATACCACCGGGGCGAGGCCGGGGCCGAACGGATCGGCCGCACCATGCTGGGCGAGGTGGCGCAATGAAGCTGCTGCCGCCGCTGCTGACCCTGCTGTCGCCCATCGTCATCGTCCTGGTGATCGGGGCCGCGGTGTTGCTGATGGCCGGGCACAACCCGCTGTCGGTCTATTCCGATCTGATGACCGAAGCGTATGGCGGCCAGCGCCGGATTGCCGCCGCGCTGTCGGCCTCGACTCCGCTGATCTTCACCGGGCTGGCGGCGGCCGTGGCGTTCCGGGTGGGGGTGTTCAACGTCGGCGCCGAAGGCTCGCTTTACGTCGGCGCGCTGGCGGCGGCCTGGCTGGGCGTTGCTTTCGCGGGTCTGAATGGCTGGCTGCTGATACCGCTGTGCCTGTGCGCAGGTGCGCTGGTCGGCGGGCTGTGGATGCTGCCGCCTGGGCTTATGAAGGCTCGTCTGGGGATTGACGAGATCGTCACCACCCTGATGCTGAACTTCATCGCCGTCGGGCTGACCACCTGGCTGGTCAATGGCCCGCTGCTGGCCCCCGGTGCGGCCAACAGCGCCACCCCCCCGGTGGCCGAGGCGGCCCAACTGACCCGGCTGATGCCGCCCAGCACGCTGAACTCGGGCTTCCTGATCGCGCTGGCGCTGCTGGGACTCTATGCATTCTGGCGCCGCCGCCGCGTTGGCGGGTATGAGACGCATATCGGCGGCCTGACCCCGCGCTTTGCACGCGCCAGCGGCATCGACATGCCCGGCCTGATGCTGTCGATGATCCTGATCTCGGGCGCCATTGCCGGTATCGGCGGGGCGGTGCAGGTGCTGGGTCCGATCGGCCGCTTCGTCGCGGGCTTTTCGCCCGGCTACGGGTTCACCGGCATCGCCGTGGCGATCCTGGCGCGCGGCAACCCCTTGGGTATCCTGATCGGCGCGGTGCTGTTCGGGGGCCTTGCGACCGCGGGCGCCACGATCCAGCTGTTCAGCGACGTCCCGATCGAGATCGTCAATATCCTTCAAGGCCTGATCATGATCTTTGCCGTCGCCGATTTCGGCCTGCGGGACTGGTTCGCCCGCCGCGCCGCCCGCCATACCGCTGCGGGGGATGCCGCATGATCGGGGATATCCTGTTTTCGGCCCTGGTGATGACCACGCCGCTGGTTCTGGCCGCAATGGGCGGGCTGATCCATCGCAGTTCGGGCGTGGTGAACGTCGGCCTTGATGGCATGATGCTTCTGGGCGCGCTGGTGGCGCTGATCGTCGCCTCGGGCGGCAACTGGGCGGTGGCGCTGGCCTGTGCTGCGGCCGCAAGTGCGGTTGCCGGCTGGCTGATGTCGCTGTCGATCACCCGGCTCCGCGCGAACGAGATCATCGTCGGACTGGGCCTGAACATCGCCATGGCGGGGGCGGTGCGGTTCTACCTGAAGGCCTCTTACAACTCCTCGGGCACGCTGACCC
>JBATAV010000121.1:0-3590 GCA_049662025.1 Paracoccaceae bacterium
AGTTCGCCGACATCGGCATAAATGTAGAACGCCCCATCCGGCGGCGCGACTTTGGTGAAACCCGCGCGCGGCAACCCCTCCAGCATCATCCGGCGGTTTTCGGCGTAAACCGCCCGGTTCGCCTCCATTTCGGGCACGCAGTCCAGCGCAGCCAGTGCAGCGATCTGGCTGACATGCGGCGGGCAGATGAACATGTTCTGCGCCAGCCGCTCGACCCGGCGGACCTGATCTTCCGGCACCACCATCCAGCCGACGCGCCAGCCCGTCATGCTGAAATACTTGGAGAAGCTGTTGATCACCCAGGCATTCTGGCTGATCTCCAAAGCGCTGACCGCCCGGTCGCCGAAATGCAGCCCGTGGTAGATTTCATCCGAAATGAACGCGACGCCCCGCGCCGCCGCCCAATCGACCAACCGCGCCAGCGCCTCATGCGACAATATCGTGCCCGTCGGGTTGCCGGGGCTGGCCACGATCAGCCCGGCCACATCCACCCCGTCCAGATCCTCCGGCGTCGGCTGCAACCGGGCCTCGGCCCGCGCCGGAATGCCCACCGGCTGCAATGACAGGGCCCGCAGGATCTGGCGATAGCTGGGATAACCCGGTTCTCCCAAAGCCACCCGGTCGCCCGCATCGAAAAGCGCGGTAAAGGCCAGGATGAACGCGCCCGATGACCCGGTGGTCACGATCACCCGGCCCGGGTCCAGATCAACGCCATACCAGCGCCGGTAAAGCCCGGCGATGCCCGCCCGCAATTCCGGCAGGCCCAGCGACACGGTATAGCCCAGGGGCTGCTCCAACGCCCCTCGCACCGCCGCCAGCGCCCCCGCCGGGGCCGCGGTGCCGGGCTGACCCACCTCCATATGGATGATGTGCCGCCCTGCCGCTTCGGCCAGACGGGCGCGTTCCACCACGTCCATCACAATAAAGGCATCGACATCGCCCCTGCGTGATCCCCGACTTGCGCTTGCCATGCCCCGCCCCTTAAGGTTTCGCCCGAAGACCTGCGCCCCAGTCCTGACCTTGGCCGGGGGTGCCGGTCAACCCGCAAAGGAACCTACATGCGCTTCGTCCTCGCCCTCGCCGCCACCCTGACTGCCACCACCGCCCTTGCCGGGGGCCTGGGCGAGATGACCGCTGACGAACGCACCGCCTTTCAGGCCGAAGTGAAGGCCTATCTTCTGGCAAACCCCGAGGTGATCGTCGAAGCGATGACCGAATTGCAGACCCGCGAAGACCAGGCCGCCGCCGACCGCGACCTGAAGATGCTGGCCGACAACAAGGACATCATCTACCACAACCCCGCCGATTGGGTGGGCGGCAATCCGGCCGGCGACATCACCGTCGTCGAATTCATGGATTACCGCTGCGGCTATTGCCGCAAGGCCTATCAAGAGGTCGAGGATCTGGTGAGCACCGACGGCAAGATCCGCTTTGTGCTGAAGGAGTTCCCGATCCTCGGCGACCAGTCGCTGCTCAGCTCGCAATTCGCCATCGCGGTCAAGATGCTGTACGGCGACGACGCCTACAAGGCCGCCCATGACGCGCTGATCACCCTGCGCGGCGATGCCACCGACGAAACCCTGGCCCGGCTGGCGCAGGAGCTGGGCCATGATCCCGCCGCGGTGGCCGAAAAGATGAAGGCGCCGGAGGTGATGGACATCATCAAGGCCAACCACGCCCTGGCCGACACGATGGAGATCAACGGCACGCCGACCTTCGTCATCGACCAGACCATGGTGCGCGGCTATGTGCCCCTGGACGGCATGCGCCAGATCGTCGACGGCCAGCGCAACGAAGGCTGACCGTAGCCCCGGAATTTGTTGAAGATTCCGGCGCCCCTACTCTGCCGCCCGCGCCTCTTCGGCGGCGATCTCGCTGGCTTTCGCTTCCACCAGTTCCACGATATGGTCCACCATCTGCGCATTCGACAGCGTATGGTCCTGCTTGCCGGCCAGATAGACCATGCCCTTGCCCGCCCCGCCGCCGGTAAACCCGATGTCGGTCATCAACGCCTCGCCCGGCCCGTTCACCACGCAGCCGATGATCGACAGGCTCATCGGCGTCTTGATATGCTCCAGCCGCTTTTCCAGCGCCTCGACGGTGCGGATCACGTCAAACCCTTGCCGCGCGCAGGACGGGCAGGAGATGATCTGCACCCCCCGCGTCCGCAGCCCCAGCGTCTTCAGGATCTCAAAGCCGACCTTCACCTCTTCCACCGGATCGGCTGACAGCGACACCCGAATGGTATCGCCAATACCGAACCAAAGCAGAGACCCCAGCCCCACCGCCGACTTCACCGTGCCCGCGACCAGACCGCCGGCTTCGGTGATCCCCAGATGAATCGGCGCGTCCGTGGCCAGCGCCAGCTGCTGATAGGCCGCCGCCGCCAGGAACACGTCCGATGCCTTCACCGAGATCTTGAATTCGTGAAAATCGTTGTCCTGCAACAACTTGATATGATCCAGACCCGATTCCACCATCGCATCCGGGCAAGGCTCGCCGTATTTCTCCAGCAGATGCCGCTCCAGAGACCCCGCATTCACCCCGATGCGGATGCTGCAACCATGGTCCTTTGCCGCCCGCACCACCTCGGCCACCCGCTTTGCATCTCCGATGTTGCCGGGGTTGATCCGCAGACAGGCCGCCCCCGCCTCGGCCGCCTCGATGGCGCGGCGATAGTGGAAATGGATATCGGCCACGATCGGCACCGGGCTTTCCCGCACGATCTCGCGCAGCGCCCGCGTGCTGGACTGATCCGGCGTCGATACCCGCACGATATCGGCCCCGGCCTCGGTCGCCCGGATCACCTGTGCCAATGTCGCCGCCACATCCGAACTGTCGGTATTGGTCATCGTCTGCACGGTGATCGGCGCGTCGCCGCCCACCGGCACCCGGCCCACCATGATCTGTCGGCTTTTCCGCCGCTCGATGTTGCGCCAGGGTCGGATCGGATTGTGGGTCATCGCGGGCCTCGTGAAACTGCCGCGAACCATAGGCAAAACCGCGAAGGGCGGCAACCGCCTGCGACCCTGCGGCCCGTCACGAAATGATCACTCCACCGGCGCGTCGCCGGCAGGCGCGGCCACCGAAGACGCATCCGCCGTCATCACCTTGGCCAGATCATCGTCCGCCGTCAGATCGGCGAGGGCGAATTTCTGCGCCAGTGCGTCGGGTGCCAGCGCGATGTCCTTCACCACATTGGCCCCCGGCGCCGCCGGTCCATAGGTGGTGCCGTTCACCACGAAATAGACCGAGCCGGAATTGCCGGTGCGGAACACCGCCGCAGTCTCCAGCGGCGGCACGGCATAGCGCTCGCCCGCATCGAGGATCTTTTCAAACAGCACCGTGCCATCGGCCGAATTCACCCGCACCCAGGACGGGCGCACCGCCAGCACCTCGACTCCGGGGCGCGCATCGGCCAGAACCTGCACGGTCCCATCGGGCGCAGCATCGGGCGAGCCATCGGCGGCAATCCCCACCTGCGGCGCTGTTGCGCCGCCGATCTGCGGGTCGATCGCTGCAATCGGTCCATCGCGCGAGATCAGAACCGGCACGTCCAGCGCCTGCGGCCGGTACAGCCGATCCATCAG
>JBATAV010000122.1:0-11944 GCA_049662025.1 Paracoccaceae bacterium
AGTGTCCGGGCTATCCTCCCAACACCTCAACAAGCTGTTCCAGAAGACGCACGGAGAGAACGCCCTCGACTTTCTGTGGCGCGTCCGCACCCGGCACGGCGCGTTTCTGCTGACCCATACCGGGCTGTGGATCAGCCAGATTGCCTATCAATGCGGGTTTCAGACCCCCAACCATTGCCCCCGCCGAATTCGTGAACGGTTCGGAGTGTCCCCACGGGAGTATCGAATGCGAAAATGGCAGAGACACGCGCCTGAGTCGTAGGGTCGGGGGGCGTCCACATCTTCAAGGGCTGGTCGGCAATCATGCTCAAAGCACGATCTTCTTGCGGCGGTCGCTTGCGATCAGATGCTGGATCTGGGTCACGATCTGGTTGGCGTGTTCCTGCGCCAGGATATCTGCCTTTTCGACATCCCGCGCGGCGATGGCCGCGATGATGTCGTCATGTTCGGTCACGTACTGCTGCGGCAACTGGTCGTGATAGGACTGATAATAGAGTCGAAGGATCCGCCGCCCTTCATCGAGCAAACGAATGAACAGCCCCTCGTAGTAGGTGTTCTGCGCCGCCACTGCGATGGCAGCGTGAAACTCGCGGTTGGTCGAAATCATCGCCAGCGCGTCCTGGTCCTTCACCGCCCTTGCGAAATTCGCCTGCTGGGCACGGATCACCTGCAGGTCCTGCGCCGTGTGATATTGTGCCGCCAGTCGCGTGGTGACCCGGTACATCAGCGTCAGCGCATCGAAAAACGTGTGCAGCGTCAGGAAGTTGATGTTCGACACCACGGTCGACCGGTTCGGCAGCGTCGTCACCAGACCGTCGCCGGCCAGGCGCACCAGCGCCTCGCGGATTGGCGTGCGCGACATCTCGAACCGCTCTGCCAACTGGATCTCGTCGATCGGGCTGCCCGGTTCCAGCTCCAGATCGATTATCTCATCGCGCAGCACGTCGTAGACGCGCTTCACGCCAGACCCGCGCTTGCGATCCGCTTTGCCGGGCGGTGCAGAATTTTTCATGCAGTATCCCTTGCCTTGGCTTCGGGATATTGGAACTACCCAGCGCGATCAAGCCTATCGCATGGGTCACGAGCGCGATCGAAAACGTGTCGACAAATAGTATGCAACATAATACAAGGGACGGATCAGAATCAGCCGCTTCCCGCCGCGCCAAAGCAACCAGCGCAGACGAGACCGCGCTTCATGGAGATTTAGATGACTTCCAATATCTTCTCTGGCACCATCCCGGCCCTGATGACGCCTTGCAAGGCCGACCGCAGCCCCGACTTCGATGCACTTGTTGCCAAAGGCAAGGCGCTGGTCGGGCTCGGCATGTCGGCGGTGGTCTATTGCGGCTCGATGGGCGACTGGCCGCTCCTGACCGATGCGCAGCGGATGGAGGGCGTGGAGCGGCTGGTCAAGGCCGGTCTGCGGGTGATCGTGGGCACCGGTGCGGTGAACACCCTCAGCGCCGTGGCCCATGCGGCCCATGCGCAGAAGGTGGGCGCGCATGGCCTGATGGTGATCCCGCGGGTCTTGTCGCGTGGCACCTCAATCCCGGCGCAGAAGGCGCATTTCAAAGCGATCCTGTCGGCCGCCTTCGACTTGCCCGCAGTGATCTACAACAGCCCCTATTACGGCTTCATGACCCGCGCCGACCTGTTTTTCGACCTGCGCCGTGATCACAAGAACCTGATCGGTTTCAAGGAATTCGGCGGGGCAGAACCGATGTCCTATGCCGCCGAATACATCACCAGCCGCGATGACGAGGTGACACTGATGGTGGGCGTCGATACCGTCGTGGTGCATGGCTTTGTGAACTGCGGTGCCACGGGCGCGATCACCGGCATTGGCAACGTGCTGCCGGTCGAGGTACTGAACCTGGTGCGTCTGTCGCAGGCCGCCGCCAAGGGCAATGCGCTGGCGCGCCGTCGTGCGCAAGAGCTGGAGTCTGCCCTCGCTGTACTGTCAAAATTCGACGAGGGCACCGATCTGGTGCTGTTCTTCAAATACCTGATGATGCTGAACGGCGACGCCGAATACACGCTACACTTCAACGAGACCGACGCGCTGTCGGACAGCCAGAAGGGCTTTGCCAAGGCGCAACTGGAATTGTTCCGGGTCTGGTATGCCGATTGGTCGAAGCTGCCCGGTGCCGCTGCCTGACCATCCCACCCAATGGCAAAGGCCCGCTCCGCAAGGCGGGCTTTTTGCTTGGCGGCAAGGTCAGCTGACCGCCGCCAACCCGCCCTTTTGCAGCCGCTCCAGCATCGCCATTTCATCCGCACTCAGCCGGATGCCTTGTGCATCCGATACCGCCCGCGCAGCAAAACGGCTTTGCGAGGGCAGCCGCGCGCCTTGACCCACAATCGCATCGAACAGGACTTCTGCCCGCCCCAGATCAAGGCCGCCCCGCGCCGCGGCAAAGCGTTCCGGACTAAAGGCGATGATCAATTCGCCATGGCGCGGCAAGGTGGAGGTTGAGCCAAGGAAGGCCAGCGCCTCGGGGCTGGTCATGTCACCGATCATCACGCCGGCCAGAAGCTCGATCATCATCGAGATCGCCGAGCCCTTGTGGCCACCAAAGGGCAGCATCGCTCCGGCTAGAGCCTTTGCCGGGTCGACGGTCGGCGCGCCGTCGGCATCCACCGCCCAGCCTTCGGGCAGCGGTTTGCCGGCGATGCGGTGCAGTTCCACCTCTCCGCGCGCCGCGACGCTGGTGGCGAAGTCAAAGACATAAGGCATATGGCCGATCCGGGGCCAGCCGAAGCCGAAGGGGTTGGTGCCCATCAGCGCCTTGGTGCCACCGGTGGGAGCAACCGTCGCATAGCTGGGGCACATGGCGATGGCGGCAAGGCCATGGGCTGCCAGCGCCTCGACCTCGGGCCAGAGGGCGGAAAAATGCGTGCAATCGTTTATGACCAGCGCGGCCAGGCCAAGAACCTTGGCCCGTTCGGCCAGCACCGGGGCGCCCATTTCGAAGGCCGCATTGGCGAAGCCTCCCTTGGCATCGACCCGCACGATGGCGGTTTCGTCCTGCGTCAACTGCGGCACTGCGGTGGGGTTGACCTTGCCCTGTTTCAGCGTCCGCAGACAGCCCTCGATCCGGTAGATGCCATGCGACTTGCAGGCGTCGCGTTCGCCCGCGACGATCACCCTGGCGACCGGCTCCGCCTGCATGGGCGACAGTCCCGCGTTCAGAAAGACCGCCTCGACCTTCTGCATCAGTTCAACAGGGAAGAGTGTCTTCGCGGCGGTCATGTGGTTGCTCCTTCAGCCCCGCCACGCCGGGAAATGCCGCAGCGTGGCGCCATGGGTTTTTTTCTGCATACATGTCGTATGCAGAAAGAAGCCGTCTGGGCAAGACTTCGTCTTCTGTTCAGTGGCGCCGAACAAACCTCCGCCCGAAATGCGCGTCAGGGCACGACGCCTCTCGCCAACCTCGGCTGCAGACAATTGCGCCAAATTGACGCAGCTACGGGTTCGTGGGGCCGCGCGAGTCAAGGCCTGTATACATCGAGTATTTTTGAAATATTTTCGCTTGCGCGACGGGCTTTCGGGTCACATAGTCGAACCATTCAACGAATCGAAATCGATCGTGAACCAAGGGAGAGAAGCGAATGAAGAAATCCATCCTGTTGGGCGGCCTGCTTGCCGCAACCAGCCTTGCGACCGCCGCGAGCGCTGACAAGCTTGATGACATCATGGCCTCGGGCACGTTGCGCTGCGCCGTCGTGCTGGACTTTCCGCCGATGGGGTCGCGCGATGCCGACAACAACCCGATCGGCTTTGACGTCGATTATTGCAACGACCTGGCCAAAGCGCTGGGTGTGACCGCGGAAATCGTCGAAACGCCCTTCCCGGACCGTATTCCGGCGCTGGTTTCGGGCCGGGTCGACGTCGGCGTCGCCTCGACTTCGGACACGCTGGAGCGGGCCAAGACGGCCGGCTTCACCATTCCGTATTTCGCATTCACCAACGTGGTGCTGACTCGCGAAGATGCCGGTATTGCCGATTTCGACAGCCTGAAAGGCCATGTCGTCGGCTCGGTCGGCGGTACCTATGAAGGCATCGCGCTGGAAAACAACGTCAAGGAATGGGGCGCAGGCGAATTCCGGCCCTACCAGACCCAGGCCGACGTGTTCCTTGCCCTGTCGCAGGGCCAGATCGACGCCACCGTCGTCACCTCGACTGTGGCATCTTCGATCGTTGCATCGGGCAGCTACCCGGGCCTGACGATCAAGGGCGATGCGCCCTATCTGCCCGACTATGTGGCGCTGATCGCGCTGCGCGAAGAATACGGCCTGCTGAACTATCTGGATCTCTTCATCAACCAGCAGGTACGCACCGGCCGCTATCAGGAACTGTATGAGAAGTGGGTCGGCGGCGACGCGCCGAACCTGACGGTGAGCAAGGTCTACCGCTGACGCGGATCAGGCGATAAGAAGGATCGGGGGGCGCAAGGCCCTCCTTTCCCGACCGCGGTTCAGATCACTCAGAAGGGCCAGGATGTTCAGTTATACATTCCAGTGGCGGCAGGCCTTCCAGAAATTGCCCCTCTTGCTGGACGGCGCGCTTGTGACGTTGCAGGTGGCGCTGTTGTCGATGGCGATGGGAGTCGCCCTTGCCGTCTTGCTGGCAGTGGCGCGCAATTCCAGGAATCGGTTGGTCTCGGCTCCGGCAACCGCCTGGGTCGAAGTGGCCCGCAACACCCCCGCCCTGTTCCAGATCTACATGGCGCATTTCGGCCTTGGGTCCTTCGGGATCCACCTCAGCCCCTATATCGCGCTGCTGGCCGGGATTACCTTCAACAATGCCGGTTATCTGGCCGAGACCTTTCGCGGTGCCCTGCGCGCCATTCCCGGCACCCAGATGCGCGCGGCGCGGTCGCTGGGGATGCCGCCGGTTCAGGCGTTTCGGCTGATCATCATGCCGCAGATGTTCCGCATCGCCTTCTTGCCCACCACCAACCAGATGGTCTGGGCGATCCTGATGACCTCACTGGGCGTGACCGTCGGCATGAACACCGACCTGGCCGGGGTAACGCAAGATATCAACGTCCGCAGTTTCCGCACCTTCGAGATTTTTGCCATTGCCGCGGTGGTCTATTATCTGATCGCCAAGGCAGTGACGCTGGGGGCACGGCTACTCGCCACGCGCCTGTTCCGGTATTGAGGGAAACGCGCCATGTTCGACACCGCCTTGACCTTCAATGACCTGCTGTTCTTGCTTAAAGGGGCCGGCATGACGCTGGCTGTCACCTTCTTTGCGGTGACGGGTGGCACGCTGCTGGGGCTGCTGTTCGGGGTGGTCCGTGCGCAGATGAACCCTTGGGCGGCGCTGCCGCTGACCTTCGTGCTGGATGTCTTCCGCTCGGTCCCGCTGTTGATCCAGCTGGTGCTGGCGAATGCATTTCAGGCGATTGCCGGGCTGAGCATGCCGCCTTTCGTCACCTCCTGCATCGTGCTGGCGCTGTACACCTCGGCCTATTGCACCGAGATCGTGCGCGGCGCGATTGATGCCGTGCCGTCTGTCACCCGCCGCGCGGCGCGGTCGCTGGGGCTGACCTGGGGTCAGGACATGCGCTTCATCGTCTTTCCGATGGCGCTGCGCGTCGCCCTGCCCAGCTGGATCGGCCTGACGCTGGGGGTGATGAAAGACAGCGCCCTGGTGCTGTGGCTGGGGTTGATCGAGCTTCTGCGCTCGGGCCAGATTCTGGTCACGCGGCTGCAAGAGCCGATGTTCATCCTGCTGGTGGTCGGCGCGATCTACTTTGTGATGAGCTTTCCCATTGCCCGGCTGGGCGGCCAACTCGAAAAAAGGTGGCGTGAGAATGATTGAGATAAAGGACGTCCACAAATCCTTTGGTCCGCTGGAGGTGCTGAAGGGCATCAACCTGACGGTGCAGAAGGGCGAGGTGGTGTCGGTGATCGGCGGGTCGGGGTCGGGCAAATCCACCCTGCTGACCTGCATAAACGGGTTGGAGCCAATCAACTCGGGCAAAATTCTGGTTGATGGCACCGAGGTGCATGCCAAGATCACCGACCTGAACCTCTTGCGCCGCAAGATCGGCATCGTTTTCCAGCAGTTCAACGCCTTCCCGCATCTGACCGTGCTGGAAAACGTGACGCTAGCCCCGCGCAAGGTGCTGGGGATGACGAAGGCCGAGGCCGAGGACGTGGCGGTGAAGCAGCTGACGCATGTGGGTCTGGCCGACAAGCTGGCCGTCTATCCGGGCCGCCTGTCGGGAGGCCAACAGCAGCGCATGGCGATTGCCCGCGCGCTGGCGATGTCGCCGGCCTATGTGCTGTTCGACGAGGTCACCTCGGCGCTGGACCCGCAGCTGGTGGGCGAAGTGCTGGATACGCTGAAACTGCTGGCTGACGACGGCATGACGATGATCTGCGTGACACATGAGATGACCTTTGCCCGCGATGTGTCGGACCGGGTGGCGTTCTTCCACAAGGGCATCCTGGCCGAGATCGCGCCATCGGAACAGTTCTTCAGCGCGCCGCAGCACCCAGAGGCGCAAGCCTTCCTGTCGAACGTCCGCTAGCGAAGGTTGCCTGAAATGAAACCCGCGGAAGTCGTCGTTATCGGCGCGGGCGTGGTGGGGCTTTCCATCGCGCTGGAGGCGCAGACGCGCGGGTTGACCGTGCGGGTGATCGACCGGACCGGCGTTTGCGCCGGAGCTTCGGCGGGCAATGCCGGGGCGCTGGCCCTTACCGACATTCTACCACTGGCCTCTCCGCGGATCATCCGGCAGGCACCGAAATGGTTGTTGGACCCACTGGGGCCCTTGTCGGTGCCGCCGCGCTACGCCTTGAAGATCGCACCCTGGATGCTGCGGTTCTGGCGGGCAAGCTGGCCTGCGCAGGTGCGCGCATCGACCATCGCACAGACCGGGCTGATGGCGCTGTCCAAAGCGGCGCTGGAGCCGTTCATGGCTGCGCATGGGCTGATGCCGATGCTGCGCAAGGACGGGCAGTTGCAGGTCTATGAGAGCCAAGCCGAGTTCAACGCCAGCCTGCCCGGCTGGGCGATCCGCGAGGCGGCCGGGATGGAGGTGCAGCACCTGACCGGCGATGCGATTGCCGCCCGTCAACCGGGCCTGTCGCCGCGCTTCACCCATGCCACTTTCACCCCCGGCTGGTGGTCGGTCACCGACCCGCTGGACTATACGCATGCGCTGGCCGACCGCTTTCGCACCCAGGGCGGCGAGATACTCATCGCCAACGCCACCCGGTTGTTGACCGACGGGGTCGAGACATCTGCTGGCGTCATGACGGGCCGCGTGGTGCTGGCGGCGGGCGCCTATTCGCACCAGCTGGCGCGCACCGTGGGCGTGAAAATCCCGCTGGAGACCGAGCGTGGCTACAACACCACCCTGCCCCCCGGTGCCTTTGACCTGCGCTGTCAGGTGACGTTCGGCGGGCATGGCTTTGTGGTCGTCCGGCTGACTTCGGGCATCCGTGTTGGCGGCGCGGTGGAACTGGGCGGGCTGGAGTTGCCGCCCAACTATGCCCGCGCTGAAGCGATGCTGACCAAAGCCAAGCGTTTCCTGCCCGGCCTGAACACGTCGGGCGGCACGCAATGGATGGGCTTTCGCCCGTCCTTGCCTGACACTCTGCCTGCCATCGGCGCGCTTCCGGGCACGCCGAACACCCTCTGCGCCTTTGGCCACGGCCACCTTGGCCTGACCCAATCGGCCGGCACGGCACAAATCATCGCCAACCTCCTGACTGGCCAACAGCCGGGCCTTGACCTTTCCCCCTTCGCGCCCTCGCGCTTCTGAAAGCCAAAGACATGACGCAATACACCTTCCCCTGTATCGACGGCCACACCTGCGGCAACCCCGTCCGGCTGGTCACCGGCGGCGCACCGATGCTGCAGGGTGCGACCATGCTGGAAAAGCGCGCGCATTTTCTGACCGAGTATGACTGGATCCGCACCGGCCTGATGTTCGAGCCGCGCGGCCATGACCAGATGTCCGGCTCGATCCTGTTTCCGCCCACGCGCGACGATTGCGACGTGGCGGTCTTGTTCATCGAAACCTCGGGCTGCCTGCCGATGTGCGGCCATGGCACCATCGGCACCGTCACCATCGCGCTGGAAAACGGCTTGATCCGCCCCGCCACCTCCGGCGTGCTGCGGCTGGATACGCCTGCCGGGCGGGTGGACGTCACCTACCGCCAAGAGGGGCGGTTTATCGAGGAGGTGCGGCTGACCAACGTCCCCGGCTTTCTGCATTCCGAGGGGCTGACCGCCGAGGTTGAGGGCATGGGCGAGGTTGTGGTCGATGTGGCCTATGGCGGCAACTTCTATGCCATCGTCGATCCGCAAAGGAACTTCCGCGACATGGCCGATTTCTCGGCCGGGGAGTTGGTGCATCTGGGCCGCAAGCTGCGTGACGCGCTGAACGCCAAATACGAATTCATCCACCCCGAACACCCCGCAATCTGCGGGCTTAGTCACATATTGTGGACCGGCGCCCCCCGTGACCCGGCAGCCCATGGCCGCAACGCGGTGCTGTATGGTGACAAGGCGATTGACCGCTCGCCCTGCGGCACCGGCACTTCGTCGCGCATGGCGCAGCTGGTGGCCAAGGGCAAGTTGAAGGTGGGCGATGATTTCGTGCATGAATCCATTATCGGCTCGCTGTTCAAGGGCCGGGTCGAAGCCGCAACCACCGTCGCGGGCAAGCCTGCCATCATCCCGTCAATCGCCGGATGGGCGCGGGTAACCGGCATCAACACCATCTTCATCGACGACCGCGACCCCTTTGCCCATGGTTTTGTGGTCAAATGACCGGCCAAGCCATCATTCCCGGGCGCGCGCGCGGCAAGGTTCTGGCCACCGATGAGGGCCTCAGCTTCTGGGGCGGGGTTGATCCGCAGACCGGCCTTGTGATCGACGCGCATCACCCGCTGTGCGGGCAGTCGATTTCGGGCACGGTGCTGGTGATGCCGACCACGCGCGGATCGTGCAGCGGCAGCGGGGTGATGCTGGATCTGGCGCTGAATGGCATCGCTCCTGCGGCCTTTGTCTTCCGCGAGGCCGAGGATGTTGTCACCCTTGGCGCGATGATCGCAGGAAGGATGTTCGACCGGCCTGTCCCGGTGCTGCGGCTTGGGCCCGCGGATTTTGCCGTGGCGGCGGCTGCCCGGATCGCCGAGCTGACCGATAGCGCCCTGATCATCGACGGGGTGGCCTTGCCGCTGGCACCTCTTCCGGTGGCTGACATGGTCCTGACGCCGCAGGATCGCACCATGCTCAATGGCGCAGATGGCCCCGCCCGCCGCATCGCGATGGAGGCGATTTGCGACATGGCGGCATTGCAAGGCGCGACTACGCTGGTGAATGTGACCCAGGGCCATATCGACGGCTGCATCCTGGCCAACACCGCCAATCTGCGCTTTGCCGAAACGATGGCCGATATGGGTGGGCGGGTCTGCATCCCCACCACGATGAACGCGATTTCCGTCGATCATGGCAACTGGCGCACCCAAGGCGTGCCACCCGATTTCGGCCTGCGCGCCGCACGGCTGGCGGATGCCTATGTCAAAATGGGGGCACGCCCCACCTTTACCTGCGCGCCCTATTTGCTGGACACCGCCCCCAAGGCCGGGGAAAGCATCGGCTGGTCGGAATCCAACGCGGTGATCTATGCCAATACCGTTCTGGCGGCCCGCACAGTCAAACACCCGGATTACCTTGATCTTTTCATTGCCATGACTGGCCGCGCGCCCTTGTCGGGTGTCTACCTGCCCGCCAACCGTGCGCCGCGCCGCCGGATTCACATCGACCTGCCGTCCGGCCATGACGACGCGCTTTGGCCGATGCTGGGCTATATCGCCGGGCAGCTGGCGCCCGACCGGATTCCCCTGTTGACGGGGCTGGAAGCGACCACGCCCTCACGCGATGACCTCAAGGCGATGTGCGCGGCTTTCGGCACCACCTCCGCGGCCCCAATGCTGCATGTGGCGGGCCACACGCCCGAGGCCGGCGATTTTCCGTTGCCGACCGATACCGTTGCCGTCACCCGCGCCGATCTGGCCCGCGTCTGGGCTGATCTGAACCAGGGCCCCGTTGAGATCGACTTGATCGCCTTTGGCAGCCCGCATTGCTCCCTTAGCGAATGCCGCGCGCTGGCCGATCTGGCCACCGGCCAGCGGGCCGCAACAACCCAAGTCATCCTCACCATCGGCCAGAATGTGCTGGCCGATATCCGCGCCGATGGCACCCTTGCCCGGCTACAGGCATTCGGCGCGCAGGTGATCCCCGACATCTGCTGGTGTTCGATCACTGAGCCGATCCTGCCACCACAGGCCAAGACCCTGATGACCAACTCCGGCAAATACGCCCACTACGCGCCGGGGCTTAGCGGCCGGGCGGTGCGCTTTGGCAGTCTTGCCGATTGTGCCATGGCGGCGCGAGCCGGGCTTGCTCCCGCTTCCCCTCCAGATTGGCTGAAAGAGGCATAAGATGCATAGCACCAGGACCATCCATGTGATCTCCGCCCATGCCGAGGGCGAGGTGGGTGACGTGATCGTCGGCGGCGTCCTGCCTCCTCCAGGTGATACGATCTGGGAGCAATCGCGCTGGATTGCCCGCGACCAGAACTTGCGCAATTTCGTGCTGAACGAACCCCGCGGCGGCGTCTTTCGCCACGTCAACCTGCTGGTGCCGCCGAAAGACCCGCGCGCCGATGCGGCCTTCATCATCATGGAGCCAGAGGACACCCCGCCGATGTCCGGCTCCAACTCCATCTGCGTTTCGACCGTGCTTCTGGATGGCGGCATCATCCCGATGCAGGAACCCGAAACCCACTTGGTGCTGGAGGCGCCGGGCGGCCTGGTGCATGTCCGGGCTGAATGCAAGAACGGCAAGGCCGAGCGGATCTTCGTGCAGAACCTGCCCAGCTTTGCCGCCGATCTCGGGGTCAAGCTAGAGGTCGAAGGGCTTGGCACCCTGACTGTCGACACCGCCTATGGTGGCGACAGTTTCGTGATTGTCGATGCCGAGGCGTTGGGGCTGAAGCTGATCGCAGAAGAGGCACATTTCATCGCCAAAATGGGCGTGAGGATCACCAATGCCGCAAATGAACAATTGCGCTTTCACCACCCCGAAAACCCCGATTGGACGCATTTCTCCTTTTGCCTTTTCGCGGGCCCCATCAGCCGCGATGGGCACGAATTGCGCGCCGGATCGGCCGTCGCGGTGCAGCCCGGCAAGGTCGATCGTTCGCCGACCGGCACAGCCCTTTCTGCTCGTATGGCCGTCTTGCATGCAAAGGGCGAAATGGGCCCCAAGGACCGTCTGACCATCGTGTCCGTCATCGGTTCCACGTTCGTCGGTCGGATCGTCAGGCATACCACCGTCGGCGATATTGCAGCGGTGATCCCGGAATTGTCCGGTCGCGGCTGGATCACCGGCATCCATCAACACATGCTGGATCCGTCCGACCCCTGGCCCGAAGGCTATCGGCTGTCAGACACCTGGGGAGCAAAATAGCTCTGGTCACACGGCGTCTCCATGGTCCTGAGGATGCAGGCGCTCGCTGATGGCATTGCCCCACGACGGTGGGCTTCGTGTGATCCCATTCTGGAAAGTGCCTATAGCGGTTTGCGTCCAATCGGAATCCGTTTGAACGCAAACCAAGACCGGCGAGCGTTCGGAGTAGTTGAACTACTCCCCAACTTTTGGACAGATTTCCCGCTGATTTAGGCTACTAGCTGTATCGTCCCGCGAAAAGGTGTTACGTTTGGCACTTCATCGGGGGTGCTCTTCGGGACGTGTTTTACACGGCAGCGCCACGACGACATAGTCGGTCCGTCGGGCGATACAGCGGCGTGAAGAGAGCGTGAGAGATCTGGCCCGGCGTTGTTCGGTTCGCCCGACGACGGTTCAGAAATGGCGCAAGCGGACCTCGGTGGCAGATCGGCCGATGGG